>VBOG01000195.1 GCA_005877815.1 Nitrospirota bacterium | reverse complement strand
GTGCCGATGGCGCTCCGCGACGTCTCTCCCTCCAGTTGTTCATGGACCTTCGGCGTTTGCGCCGGCTCAAACGGAACCTCTTTGTAATGTTTCAGCCGCGAGAGCAACATCCACATCACCTGTTTATCTTTGCGCACAATCGTGACATTGACGGGACCCGGGTCCTGATGTTCGAGACGCCAACGATCCTCACGATAATAGATATTGGAAATATGCGTCTTTCCGTTCGCCTTCGTGATCTGATCGGCGCTGAACTCCACCGCCTGGACGGATCCCCCGATGGCCCAGACAAGGAGCAGGGCCAACAGAATCGGACGAGCATAGCCGGCGACAAGCATCAGGGCGTCGCAGGGTTCATGGTGGGTGTCGGCGCCCCCGGTCCTGGGTTGCCGACGGGATCGCGGGCGCATCGAAAGCCCAGCCAGTTCATGCGACTCTTGGGATCGGCCCCGTTCCGTTGAGCAGGCCGGACCGCCGGTGTGCTGTCCACCCAGCCTCCCCCGCGAAAGGCCTTATGCGACCCGTGTGCAGGCCCTTTGGGATTCTTGTCCGGTGCGTACTTGTAGTACGACGGGTCATACCAATCGGCGGTCCATTCGGCGACATTGCCGGCCATGTTGAAGGTTCCATAGGGGCTCACCGCATTCTCGTACTTGTCCACTGAGACAATCGGTGGGTAGAGAAGGAGTCGCTCGGGACGATCGCGTACCGGGCCGGACAGCCCTGTCCGTCCGAAATTCGCACGAGAAAGGCCGGCGGGCTCGTTCCCCCAGGGGTAGAGCCGGCCATCGGTGCCGCGGGCCGCTTTCTCCCACTCCGCCGATGTCGGCAATCGCTTGCCGGCCCACTTGCAATAGGCATCCGCCTCGAACCACGACACATGCATGACCGGATGGTTGACCATGGTCTCTTGAAAGACGCCCCCCCACTTCCAGTCCAACAATGGCGGCAAATTATTGGCCAGCACATAACGAAGATATTGCACGGCCGTGACTTCGTATTTGTCGATCTCGTAGACGTCCACATAGACCGTCCGTTGCGGAAGCTCCTGCGGGTAAGCATTCCGGTCAACCTGCCGATTGCTCCCCATCAGGAAAGGCCTCTCGGGCACGGGAACCATCTCATCCTTGGGAGGGAGAGCCGCAAGGCGAACCGCAGCTTGCCTCCCCTCGCGAGTCCATTCCGGTCCGATGTCGGCGACATCGGACCCCGCGCTCGTCAACGCCGTCACTCGTGAGGATGCGAGCGTGAGCACGAATAGCGCAGCTCCCCAGAAGACATGGAAAATTCGTCGTCGCGTTCGTTCGCTCATGGTCATCTGTGCCTTGATCCTTAAGGCTGTTGCAATTCGACCGTTGGCTTGATTTCACGCGAGCCAAGGATGCCGATGCCGAAATGCGGATTGTCCACGGCGGCCATACCGGCCCGAGCGCCTTGGCGCGCCTGGACTTCGAAGCGGGCCGTGACGGTCCCCTTCGCGGGCACAGTCACCTCCTGCTCGATCAGCATCCGTTCCTGCGGATGCCAGGCCAGAATTTTGTACGTCCCCGGCGGCACGTCACCAATCGTGAACTTTCCGGATGCGTCCGTCTTCGCGTAATACGGATTGTCCACCGCAAAACCCCAACTTTCCATGTAGGCGTGGAAGCCGCATTGCATGACAAAGATCCGGCGCGATTTGGTGAGATTGATGGTTTGGGTCATGGGCGTGCCGGGCATGTGTTTATGGTATTCGGCATCCATGCCCGCCGTTTGAGGATGGCTGGAGTTCATGGGCAACGGCACATTAAACAGCACCCGCGGCCCCAACTCCGATGTCTCGTATGCCTGGATGTCATGCATGACCGGATCCATGTTCACCACCTCGACCTTGTCATGATCCCTCACCACGGTCACAAATGGAGTGAAACGGCAGTCGCGCGCCTCGATATGCGGTGTCGAAAATGTAAATGGTTTGCCCTTCTGGACCCCCAACAGCTCGACGACCACGTCCTTTAAACTGGCGTCGTCCCCGATCTCAAATTCCTTCAACAGGCGGAACCCGTGACCTTTAGAGATCCGGCCACAATAGATGGGGTCGGGAAAGGTCACGAGGTTAAATCCGCGGGGAATGGGTTTGCCGCCTTTCAGCGTGACGACGCCTGTGATCGTCCCGCCGTCCACGACAGAGGCTTCCTGGTAGGCGGAAGCGGGAAGAACGATGAAGAGACTCAGGCTGAGGATGAGAATGACCGTGAAACGCGATACGTTCACTACTTTCAAGTGCATCGGAACCTCCTTCAATCCGCAACAGAATGAGGCCACGAAAAACATGCGATGAATCACTATACCAAGAATGAAAGCGGGGGAGCCACCCGTCGAATTTGTGGCTCCCCCGCCTCAGAATGAATCGGACCTTGGCGATTACTTCAGCGCCGTCGGCATCGCCTGTCCAGGAACGTGCTGCTCCTCGGCCTGCTGCCCGCCGGTCTCAGACTTCGAAAGAGGCATGATCCGGCTATCTCCGGCCGGCAACACACGGAAATAGCCCCACTGGCCGGATTGAGAATACGGCAGCCGCTGGTTCCCCCATGTGTAATCCGCGGGGAGTTTGTACCGCCCACCCGCAGAGGGGATAAAGACATCGATGACCTCGGCGCCCGAGAACTGCACCACGCTGATGTCATCCGCCCCGCCCATAAAAGGCTCGATCGGCCATTCGTGCTTTTCCACGCCGAAGATCTGGTTCTGCTCGTTGCTTGCGCCGAGCACGTGAATCCGGACCGGATCCCCCGCATGCGCCTGAATGAGCGGCGTGACCGGATCCTCGGGTTTATCCACTTTGCACGGCTGGAACATCGCGCCCAGGTTGCAGCCCTGCTCCTCGCGATTCTTGTACGGCTCCGACCGGTAATTCACACCTGTCAGGCCCGCAACGTTCTGCACATACGGCATGAAGCTCGTGCCGATGATATTGTCTTCATCCTGGAAGAACAAGGCCGCATCGCGGTAGTTCACGCGGTTCTCGTTCCCCTGGATCGTCCGGTCCACGATCACATCCGCAATCCAACTGTTCTTCGACGAGATGTCCTGGCCGGTCTTGGGATCGCGATACTTCGAACCCTTCGGACCGACCACCACCGCGCCGAACAGTCCGTTCCTGGGATTGAGCATCACATTGCCGAAGTCCCAGACGAGAGAGGTAATCTCGCCGTTGAACGGGTGCGCATAGTAGGTATAGGTCCGGCTCTCGCCCGGGCCGATCGTCTGATCGCCCGGATTGTTGCCCACGTTGGCTCCCAGTGAATCCTTGGGATCGAAGGACAGCGAGAATGCCGTGAATGACGCGCGGCTGTTCGCCATCTTGTTCTTGAGATTGATCTTCACGCAATCCCCCACGTTGACGTGCAGCGTCAAGGGGCTCGGCGTCAAGCCGGTGGCCACGGTGGCCGCCTCCTCGTCGAGCGCGTAGATCTTTCCTTGTGGGTTCTTCAGCATGATCTTGCGCTCGAAATCGACTTCGATCAGATCGGGCGCTTTTGGATTGAACTTCAGCTCATGGTCCATCGCCACGACGTTGAACGACTTGAGCGGCGCATCGTCGGGACAGACGGACTTTGCCTGCGTGGGAATCTCATTCCGTCCCGAATAGCCGGCAGGCAACTTCTGGAGATCCGGCGTCTCCTTGTCCAGGACTCGCAGAATGCCCCAGCCGCCTTCCGAGAAATGGGACGAGCGACCGGTGAAGTGGAGATAGTCTCCCGCCATCAATTGCGGGCCTCCTGCCTGCGGCACGACGAGATCGTACCGTTCGGCGATGCCGATGTGGATCGAGTTCTTCCTGTTCGCATCGCCGGCATACCGTTCACTGAGGAATGTATGGCCCGAGATCACCCAGTCCATGCTCTCGTTCATCAAGGTATGGAGCAGCCTGAACACCACGGTATCCCCTAGATATGCGCGCACCATCGGCGTCGAAGGATCGCCATGGATCAGGCTACTGAATATCTTGGAGGCATCGGGATTGTTCGCCAATCGCTTCGCGACCGGTTCGGCTCTGAAGTTCAAGCCGCTCCCCGTCGTATGCGTCCCCCCGTTGAGGAACGGCATCGGCGTCATGGCGATCCGTTCCGGCATCATGAAAGACACGGTCTTGCCGCCCTCTAAGGCCACCTCGATGGGTTGACCCGGAGGGTTCCCTTCGGTAACGACATTGACCGTATGCGGCACGGTGTCATGCACCTGCACCGTCAATTCCCGGAAGCTCCCATTCACCCCGTATCCCACCGGCTCAACGGTATGAATGTCGGCGACGGGGCCGCTACGAATCGGCTTGCCGGTCTTCGGATCGTGATAGGTCGAGCCGACAGGCTCGACAATCAGTGTGCCGAACCCGCCGTGCGGCCACGTGGTCGCGCCGAAGGCATGATCGTGCCAGAAGACCGTGCCCACGTCCGCATCCACCCACAGGCGCGACCGGGTAAACTCCACGGTGACGATATCGCCCTTCGGATGGTCGTTTTTCAACGGCCGCTGCAAGGTGATGGTCGTGCCGCTGATGGACGCGATCCTCTGAATCTCGTTCCCTTTGACATTGTCGGCTCCGATAAGCAGCTCCGTGCCCACGTGATACTGCGCCGCGTTCTTGACCGTGAAGCTCT
>VBOG01000047.1 GCA_005877815.1 Nitrospirota bacterium | reverse complement strand
GTTGCGGGGCATTTCGATGTCGCAGGGGTCTTCTCCGAAAAATGGCACGGAGGCGACGCAGCCGCCGTCGAACGGAAACGTCTCTCTGTGCGCGAGTTCGATGACGCGCGTGAACCCCAGCTCACGCAACAGCGAGACATAATCGTAGTAGAGTTTCCGTCGGTTTGTACGGCTCGGCACGATGATCGGGATGTCCTTCGGCATCGTGAGGAGCGTTCGTGTGTCCACATGATCGTCGTGGTCGTGCGTCAGGAAAATCGCGGCGGGGCGGGGGAGCAACGATCCCCACAGCGATGGAATGGATGATTCCGCCAGCCACGGCAGCAGCCATGGGTGTGCGCGCGTACCGACGACTGCGGCGAATCGGACAGGCACTGTATGCCGTTCAGAAGTTCAAGAAGCTTGGTGACGGTTCCTGCCTGGCCCGCGCCAAACGCGTCGACGGCGGTTCGGAGATCGCCCGTCTGGTGGGTGCCATCGAGGAGACCAAGAAATTTGCCGATCGTCTGCGAGGGGGTTCGATCGAACCCGAACGGTGCGGCCTGCCGGGACACGGCGTTGAAGACACGCAGTCCCGCGTTGCGCATCGAAGCGGACTTGTTGGCATCGACCGGATAGTCCCACTGAAACGTGCCGTCCGGTTTTCGGCCACATCGGATGTGTTCGCTGAGCTGGGGGCGCGATCGCACCACTTCCGCGTAGGCGTCTTCAAGCATGGTGCGGCGGGCCGGATCGTCCAGAGGCGCGCGATGGGCGAAGACATCGCTGATGATCGTATCCACAGCGCTTTGCATGACGCTATGAACTTCATGCAGGCTGACAAGGATGTCGGGATCCACACCGCCGATGAACGGAAGAGGGCCTGGGGGCTCGGCGCTTTCGAGCTGAATCCATGTCCACGGCAACAGGCCGAGATACTGATTCCGTCCCCATGCGTCCCAGATTCTGGCCATATGTGAGGTTAGACGGAGGCCTTCAGCGCAGTCAAGCCGCAGGGTGCTTTTCAAGCAGGAACAATGTGGCGTCCGGGTTGATCTGTGCCTTCGGCAAGATCGCCCGAAGCATGCCGACTCCAGGCGCGTCCGCGGCCCGGTTCGAGACGAGCACACGCAATGAGGCGCACGAGAATGCCTGAGCCAGACGCGCAGGGCCGACCATGACGGCAAGGCCTCTTTCAGATAGCGCCGTGGCCAGCGCATGGAGACATTGTTCCAAGACTTCCGGTCGCCGATAATCTGCGAACGGGAACCAGAAAAAGATCACATGGTAGACCTGACCATACGCGTCACCATGCCGTTCTGCCGAGACGAAAGACACCCGCCGCAGATCGCTCAACCGGCTTGCGGCAGCCGCGTGATCCCACACGCGCTGCGCCTGACGCTGCGCGAACGCGGGGTCTCGGTACAGAACCGTGGAAACTTCTCCGGCCTGCGATCCCACGATCTCGGCGCTCACCGCATCCCAGCCGTCAATCAGAAGAGCGCGACCGGCTGTGCCGGCCCCCATCTGCGGCAGCCGGTCAAGGTGTTCCATGGCATGTTCGATGACTAAAGGTTGGGTCGCCAGTTCATCCACCATGGCATCGCCGGCTGGATACATTGGCACTGCCGAATAGGCCTGGACGACATCCAGCGACGGGAGTCCATCAGGAAACAATGTCCGCCAATTCTGTTCGGGCTGCCCGATCGCGGGCAAAGAGCTCTCAACGGTGACGCCCCATTCCGGACGGAGAGGAATTTCTAACTGGCGATCGCCATCCTGCAGCAGCAATGACTTCTTGTCGGCGCCCAATGCTCGGCCCCCCGGCACAAAGCCCTCCTTTTTAGGCCGGGTGTACGGCATGGCGACGGCATCGTCGCGTACGGTGACCTTTCGAGCGGCGCCATCGGAGACGGTCAGGCATAGACGCTGCTCGAGATCGATGTAGCGTCGCGGATAGTCCCGACGTGGATGCCATACGACTTGTCCGGCGGTTTTCGGGTCCATGAAGAGAGGGAATGGATCCATACGACCTGCGACGTCGGGCTGAAAGTAGGTGGAAAAGAGTTGGAATGCCTGAGGCGAAGGATACGTGGGAATGCCTTTATACCGGAGCGGCCGGGGTGCCGATTCCATATTTTGATCGTCATAGAGTCCGCGGATCAACTCGAAGATCGCGTTCCCGGTGCCGGGCAACAATGATTGAAAGAGCTCGACCACCGGGAGGAAGTCAATGCGGCCCCAGTGCATCGCGCCCATGCAGGCCATAAAACGGCGCTGGTCGAACCGGCCGCCCTCAAGGATGGACAACGCGTCTTTTCGATTGCGGACCGTGACGATCCCCTGCGAATCGAGGTTCAAAACCCATAGCTTGCGACGCCATGCGATGGAAGTCCTGTTTGGTCAGGCGTTGCCAGCCGGGCTTCCTGGAAATATCGAATCGTGCCACGTTGACCAGACCCGCAGGCTCGACGCCCACCCATTGTCCCCAATCGAGCTGGACGCGAGCCCGTAAGAGCCGGGCTGGCTGGTCGTTCTGCGCCTCCCACGCGCATTCATGGAGAGCAGACCCGCCTGGGTCCGTATACAGGATGCGTTGCCGGTGGTGCCCGTACAGGATGGCATGCCCGGTTGACGATTCCAGAAGATGAAAAGCCGTCAAAGGATCGTCCTCAGGCAGGCACCACCGCGTGCCCGATGAATGAGGCGAGGGCGCGAAACGTTCGAGATGGTCCTTCAAGAATCCCGCAGCCGTCTGGTTTTCAGGAAATACCAGAGCATCTGGGTGGGCGAGAGCGGAGGAGATGCGAACTGGCGGGGACATTGGTTCAACCTGTCCCGAACCTTAGGGGATCAGGCGTATTCTGTCAATGAGAGGAGAGGGGTTGCGGCGCCTCTGCCAATCTTGTGTTTATAGGATAAGATATGAAAGACTTTTGAGCGCATTCACGGAGGGTCTCCACGTGCCACATTTGATATTCGCCGCTGTTTGGTTCGTGATAATGGCCGTCTGGTTCGGCGTCGTTCCCGCTGACGCGGCCCCCCAATCCTTTAAAGACGAGGCTGGCCGTCTCATTTACAGCATCGATGACGATGGTGTGGTGTCCATGTTTGAGAACAGTCCGGGCATTGACATTACGCTCTCCGTGACGCGGGGCACGCGCGAACAGATGCAACCGCAGGTGACTGAGGTCTCACCGGACTCGGTGTCGGCCGGCACCTCGACGATGCTCAAGCTCCGTGGAAAGAACCTGGTCGGCGCCACGATCAAATTCGATAGACCCGGCATCGAGACGAGTCCGTTTGCCGGGAAGCCGACGCTGGTCGAGATTCCTATCCGCGTCGCCCCGAATGCCGCGCCGGGCGACATCGGCATTACCGTCACGACGCCCATCGGTTCCACGCAAGCCTCGATGAAGATCACGGAACTTAAGATCGGAAGCGGCGCGTCGCCGCGGCGTGAGGATAAAACCCGGACCACCATTGCGACGACGGCCCCCACGTCGTGTCCAGATGGTATGGTCGGCGTGGCGGCGGAATCTGGAGGATTTTGCATAGACGTGGATGAAACCTTCAGCGCCGACTTTCTTGCCGCGGAAAAGGGGTGCGCCGTCAAGGGAAAGCGTCTGTGCCAGGCCGAGGAATGGAAGCACGCCTGCGATCAGGCTGCTCGCGACGGTCTGCCGTTGAAAAACATGATCGGCAATTGGGAATGGACGGGCTCGTGGAACACCGCCCTTAAAGAAATGTTTGACACCCAAATGACGAGTTCAATCCTGATGGGCAAGACCGACTGTGAAACCCAGTTGAGTTTCCCTCAAGGAAAGCGAGATGTATTCCCGGGCCGCTGTTGTAAATAGAGCGGGGCGTGGGTGATGGAAACGCTGAGACCGATCCTCGTCGTTGACGACGATCCCGTCGATCGGGAAATGATCGAGCTGGCGTTCAAGCGGGCATCGGTGGTCAATCCTGTCGTTGCCGTTCACGGAGCGCAACCAGCGATTGACTATCTGGCGTCTGAGGGGGAGTACCGGGCCGGTTCAAGTGGTACCCTGCCTGTCGTCATCATCCTCGATCTGGACATGCCCGACATGGACGGCTTCGGGTTCCTCCGCCGGGTGAAAGGCGTCAGTAGCCTGTACGTCATCCCGGTGATGGTGCTGACGACCTCGCAATACGACGGCGATCTGACGCGGAGCTATTCCCTGGCTGCGAGCAGTTGCCTCACCAAACCCGGCGAGTTCGGACGGTTGGTCGAGATCGCCCGAGAGATCGGCGTCTATTGGTGCACCATGAACCGCATTCCCGGGACAACATGACGCTTGGCAAGATATATATCGGGGCATGGCCTGTCCGGCACAAGGTGATGCTGATCCTCGCGGTCATCGTGTTGCCGGTGGTCGTGATGATGATGCTCTACATTACGACCGTCCGCCAACTTCTGGAAGTCCAGGAAGAGGTGGATCGTCTCTTCGCCGTGCAGTTCCAGACGCATGCCATCCTCGCGCATATTGTGGACATGCAGGATGGCTTCCGAGGGTTCGTGTTGACGCGCAATGAGGACTTCCTCGCGCCCTATTATGCCGCCGAGGAAGCCTTCGATCCGGCAATCTTTAGGCTCAAGGAAATGGTGCGGCACGATCCCGAGCAACTGACGCGGGTCACGGACATCGAAGAGAAGGTCCGGACCCTGCTGCAAAAGAAGCGCCGGCTCATTGACGACACCAGATTCGGGGAGATGAAGCCGGTGCGTGAGCACATCGAATCGGGGGCCGGCCAGCGGTACCTGGCGGAGATCCGTGTCGAGATCGCGGCCTTCGAAAATGCCGAGAAAACGATCATGCAGTCCCGGCAGAAACGAGCCACTCGCCTGGCCATGCTGACACGCTATGGTCTCGGCGGTGTCATGATCGGCGTGCTGGTTCTCTGGTGGCTCGCTACACGGTTGCTCTCACGGACGATCACGGGCCCGCTCGCGACACTGACCGTGGAAACGATGAAGTTCGGCCAGAGGAAAATGTCGAACCCCATTCCCATCTCCTCAAACGACGAGCTCGGCCTTCTGGCGCGAACCATGGAGCAGATGGCCGAGCGCATTCAGAAACATATGCGGCAGATGGAGGCGTTGCATGCCATTGCGAAGGACATCAGCACCATCGGACCCGACGGCCTCGAAGGTGTTCTCAGGCGCATCGCGGAGCGGGCGGCCGAAATTCTGAACGTCGAACTCTGCCTCGTGCTGTTGTGGGAAGAGACGATCAGCTGCTGGAAAGTGGGGGCTGCCTCGGGTGTGTGGCATGAGCTCCTCCGCCGGTCCGTCCTGATCAGGGAAGAGACTCCGATCGCCATCAGAGCGTTGACGACCGCCCTTCCGCAGGTGGTGGAGGACCTCACCGCCATACCGGAACCGGTGTCGCAGATTCGCGACCGCTTCGGCGCCAAGAGCCTCCTCGCGGTGCCGTTGGCCGGCGAGTCCGGCACATTCGGCGTGCTGGCATTGGCGCCGATTACGGAACGGCGCAGCTTCACGGAATGGGACATCCACCTGGCACAGCAGTTTGCGGATCAGGCCTCGATTGCGATTCTCAATGCGCGTCTCTATGAGGCCGCGTCCCAGCGCGGGGAAGGCTTGCAAATCCGCCTCGAGAACCTGGAGCGCTATGCCGCGGATATGGCGCATGACTTGAAAGGTCCGGCGCGCCGCATGGCGGAGCTCGCCTCACTCCTGCAGATGGACTACAAGGGACAACTGGATGAACGCGGCGATCGGTATCTGGCATGGATACGAGACAACGGCCAGCAACTGATGACGAGGATCGAGGAAGTCTTGAAACTGGCCAGGATTGGGACTGTCCATGAAATCGTCGAAGCCGTGGATCCTTCAGACGTCGTGCAGGAAGTGCTGAAGGGCTGCGCGGAGCAGATTCAGCGACAAGGCGCGCGCGTTCGAGTGGCGGAACGGTTCCCGCGCCTGGCATGCAACCGGGTCCATTTGTTCCAGGTGATGGATAATCTCGTCCGGAATGCCCTGACATTTTCAGGCGACACGAAGACGGAATTGGAGATCGGCGTCGTTGACCGCGAGTCCGGCGTGTTGTTTGTCCGCGACAACGGCATTGGGATTGCGCCCGAAGATCAGGGACGGTTGTTCAAGCCCTTCGAGCGGCTCGGGCAGATTGACCGGCCCGGGACCGGCATCGGACTCACCATCGTCAAAAAGATCATCGAGCTGTATCAAGGAAAAATCTGGGTGGAATCGGAGGTCGGCCGTGGAACCATCTTCTTTTTCTCGCTCCCATTGTACGGACAGCTCGCGTCCGTCGAGAATGCCGGGGCGGAAGTGCGGGATCAATTGTGACGAAAGACAAGCGGCATCTGTTTCGGATCTTGCTTGTGGACGAC
>VBOG01000193.1 GCA_005877815.1 Nitrospirota bacterium | reverse complement strand
CCCGCGACGGGGGAGAGAAGAGAGGGGGCCGCTTCGATGGGAGGCAGAGTTTTTGCTTCTTTGACTTTAACGCCAAACACGAGACCCGAGACTCTTATGCATTCACTTTTGATGAGCGACGGGCTGCGCCGTAACGCCTGGAAATTTCCGGTCAAGATCGCTGCCAAAGATCGTTTTCGTCAGATCACCTATAACGAGCTAAACTCGAGAGTGAATCAACTTGCCCACGGATTTTTGTCCTTAGGGGTGCGCAAAGGCGATGAGATTGCCGTGTTGGTCGGCAACCGCATCGAGCACTTGGAAATAATCTTCGCGACGGCGAAGATCGGCGCCCTCGCGATTCCGCTGGATATTAAATGGAAGGCGCTGGAAATCGGCTCCGTCCTGTCCGCACTGGAACCAAAGTTCATAATCCTTGAAGAGGACTGTGCTCAGGAATTCGAGAAAGCAAAGCGTCTCAAGGATCTACATTTCATTAAGAGCATCTTATTTTCTTCTGATCTTACTTACGGCGGGTTGCTGAACGGACAAAGCTCTGACGAACCGCAGGTCCAGGTTCACGAAGACGATCCCTTCGCCGTTTTGCTGACCTCCGGAACGACGGGCCTCCCCAAGGGTTGTCTCGCGACTCATCGCACGTTTGTTTTTCACTGCATCAATAACGCCATCGAAAAAGGTCTCGGCGTTCATGACACGGCGCTGCTCTCCTCGCCGATTTATTTTAACGCGGGTCGCTCGTTCACCTTGGGCATTATTTATTTCGGCGGGACGATGATCTTGCACGAGCGTTTCGATGCCGAGGACGTATTAAAAGCGATCGAGCAGGAGAAGGTGACTTACATCGGCGTCGTGCCGACGATGTGCGAGCGCATGCTGCACGTGTTGGAATCGCGCAAATACGACACAAGCTCGCTCCGCTGTCTGGCCATTACCGGCGGGAAGGTTCATCCATTGGTGCTGGATGGACTGAAAAAAAATGTTACGCCGAATATCTATCGTACCTATGCCTCCACGGACTCCGGACAGATGGCGATTTCCAAGCCGAGCGACATGGATGGCAAACCCAACGCCGCCGGGCGGCCGGTCTGGTGTGTGGAGCTGCGCATCGTCGATGACAACAATAAGCCGGTCGGGGTCAATAAGGTCGGAGAAATAATTTGCCTGAGTCCTCTGGCCACGCAAGGCTACTACAAAAATCCCGAGGCGACCAACGCTTCGTTCCGCGACGGCTGGTTTTACACAGGCGATCTCAGCTACTTCGATGAAGAAGGCTACCTATTCGTCGCCGGAAGAAAGAAAGACATGGTAAAGAGCGGCGGCATCAGTATCTATCCGCTGGAGATCGAAAGCGTTCTTTACGGCCATCCCGATGTTCTGGAAGCCGCGGTGATCGGCGTGCCCGACGCTCAGTGGGGTGAGGCAGTGAAAGCGGTGATCGTTCTTAAGTCGGGTTCGAACATTCGAGGAGAAGATTTGATTCAGTTCTGCAAGGAGCGGTTGGCGGCTTACAAAGTTCCCAAGTCCGTCGCCATCGTCTCTTCCTTACCGCACACGGAAATCGGTAAGGTTAACAAGGTCAGGATTAAGGAGATGGTTCTTGGAGATGCGTAATCGGTTTTTTTCAAAGCTGGATTTTTTGCCCCGGTCTAATCTCTTTGGGTCAATACCCCGTCCGCTTGCTCCGGAGAGATTCATTCTGATTTTCGCCGTTGCGTTTTTGTTGGCAGTGACTGAGAGTGGTCTCGCTCAGGAAAGAGTAAAGTTTCCCGTCAGCGCGTCGTCGAAGACGCTCGGCTACAGTCCACTTTGGGTCGCGCAGAAACAAGGCTTTTTCGATCGCAACTCTCTCGATGTTCAGTTGGTGTTGGTTTCGGGCGCGGACAAAGCCATGATGGCTTTGGTCGGAGGGTCGGTTTACGTTTCAACTGGAGGCGCGGACACCGTGCTCGCGGCGGCGGAACAAGGCGTCGATGTCGCGACGATTGGCGGTATCATCAACGGCTTGACCCACTACATTATCGGCGGAAAAAAATTCCGAAACTACGAAGATCTGCGCGGCGCGACCATCGGCTCTTCGGGGCTGACCTCGGGAACGGCGTTTGTCCTTAGGCGCGTGCTGCAAGCGAAGGGACTGGAGTACCCGCGCGATTATCAGCTCATCAACGTCGGAGGATCGCCGCAAGCCTTTTTGTCGTTGACCTCGGGTAGAATCGACGCCGCGATCATCGCGGTGCCACTCAGCTTTGAGGCAGCGGAGATGGGTTATAACGTGATCGGGCGGGTGGTGGAGGTTATTCCGAATTATCAATTGACCGATATCACCGTGAAGAAATCTTGGGCGGAAAAGAACCGGCCTTTAGTCGTGAGATTCATGAAGGCGATGGTGCAATCGATGCGTTGGCTTTATGACAAAAAGGAACAGGCCATCGATTTTCTCTCCAAAGAAATGAAATTGAAGCCTGAGCATGCGCGCAAAGGCTGGGAGTACTATACGGAAAATCATATCTGGAACCCCAATGCTGAGGCCAATATTGAGGGGATGAAGACGGTAATTCAGATATATGCAGAGCGCACACAGCAAAAGGGGCCGCTGCCAAGTCCTACGAAATATGTGGATCACAGTTACGCTGAGGAAGCATTGAGGGATTTGGGCAAGCGGTAACTGAAGCCTGGAAAGGAGGTTTCATTATGAACTTCGCGTTACGGGAGTTTATCTTTGTATTCTGCAGTCTAATCTCTCTTATTACTCCGTCGCCCGCGGCGGAAAGGCCATTCTACCAGGGGAAAAATGTAAACTTCATCATCAATTTTGCTGCTGGCGGGCCGACGGATATCGAAGGAAGAATCGTCGCGCGCCATCTCGCCAAGCATATACCGGGACAGCCCACTTTGATTCCACAGAACATGGCGGGCGCAGGCGGGGTGACAGGAATGAATTTCCTCGGGGAGGTGGCCAAGGCCGACGGCCAAACCATGGGGTATTTTACCGGACCCTATAATCATCAAATGATGCGGACTCCGTCGCTGCGCATCGACCTCATGAAGCTGCCCTTTATCGCTTCGATTCAGGGAGTCACGGTGTGCTACATCCGTTCCGATGTTCCTCCGGGTATTAAGAAACCGTCGGACATCGCTAAGGCCGAGCGGTTCCGAGCCGGAGGGCTCTCCTATGACAGCAACAAAGATCTGCGCTTTCGTCTCGCGTTCGACATACTGGGACTAAAGTACGATTATGTGACTGGATACAACAGCAGTAATGACGCGAGGCTCGCCGTCCAGCGCAACGAAATTCAATACCACGATGAGAATATACCGGGTTACCGCGGTGTAGTGGAGCCGCAACTGGTCAAGACCGGCATCGTCACCCCGATTTATTATCACGATGTTTTCAGTCCCGAGGGAGTTCTAAAGAGCAGTCCGGATTTTCCCGAGCTTGCCTCTTTTACCCAGGTCTACACGCAAATTTTTGGTAAGCCTCCCTCGGGAATCAAGTATGACGCACTCAAAGCCGCGAACATTGCCAGCGGGAACATGGGCCGGGTGGCCATGATGCCACCGGGAACTCCACCGCAGGCAGTGGCGACCCTCAGACAAGCCTTCGCCGCACTGTCCAAGGACGAAGAATTTATCGCGGACGCGATGAAAGTGATGAAATTTCATCCAAGGTTCGAGGTCGGCGAGGATGGAGAGAGGCTCCGTCAAAAAGTTCTGCAGGCTTCTCCCGAGGCAATCGATTTCATGCGGCAATTTATCGAACAAGCGAGGAAGTAGCTGCTCAGAAAGCATTCGGGAATGACAGACTTTCACAGCCGAAATAATTACGTGTAATTGACTGAAAGATAACGAAAACGAAAGGTAGCGAAAACTGATTGACGAATTTGGAACCGAGAGAACATTACTTCATTCACGACGGTTTGAAACTTCATTACTGGGAGTGGGGCGATCCGAAAGAAGAGACCTTCGTTTTCGTCCATGGCATCCGCGATCAAGGGCGCAGCTGGGAATCCTTCATCACTGCAATCGTCAATCGAGGATTCCCGCTTAAACACGCTGTCGCCATTGATTTACGGGGCCACGGTGATAGCGACTGGCCGAACACGAGTCGAGGCTATCAGCATGAAGATTTTCTCGCGGACTTGGCCGGCTTGCTCAAGCACTTAGACAAGGAGTCATTGACCATCATCGGTCATTCGCTTGGCGGCAGTATGTGTTTGCTTTACGCCGCAGTGTTCCCTGAGAAAGTTAAACGCCTGGTTCTGCTCGAATCTCTGGGCCCCTTCGCTCGGGCCGATGATGATGTGCCCAACATCATCGCTGAAAGATTAAAAGGGCGAGATTACGTCGAGATTCCCTATCCCCATGAATCGTTGGAATCGGCGGCCAAGTCGCTGCAAAAAACCTTTCCTTTGATTCCCGACGAGGCGGCTCTCCACATGGCCCGTCACGGGACGAGCCTCAAGGGCGGGCGATATCGATGGAAGCACGATCCGATTCTGCGCTACCGCACTACTACCGCGATGTCAGAGGGTCAGATCAAAGCCTTCATCCGCCGCCTGAAATGTCCGATCCTGTTTGTGTACGGTACTGAGAGCGATTTCATGAAGTCCGTGCGCGGCCCGCGCGTGAAGCTTTTTTCGAACGCGCAAATCGTGCCCGTCGAAGGCGCGGGACACCATATCCCTCACGAAAAA
>VBOG01000194.1 GCA_005877815.1 Nitrospirota bacterium | reverse complement strand
GCAGGGAATCGGCATTGGAGGCGAGAAGATCAGGCTGGTGATGACCCGCTATGATGCCAATGTCGACGGCGTGCTGAAGAACGCCGAAGAAGTATTGCATCACAAAGTCTTCTGGCTTCTCCCGAATGACTTTGAGGCGGCCACGAGCGCCGTCAACAGCGGCCAACCGGTCGCGACGGTCGCTCCCCGTTCGAACATTTCCCAGAGTTACCACCGCCTCGCAGATTCCTTCAGCGAAGGCGCCAGGAAAGACAAAACCTCGATGCTCGGCGGCTGCGTCAATTTTGTGAAGAACAAGTGGGCCAAAGACAAGCCGGCGTTGGCGTCGTGACATTTTCTAAAGGAGACCAGGCAGGATGAATCCTCCGGCAAACGGCAACGACGGGGTGAGAGCGCGCGTGTCTGCGGAGGCCGGCCTCTCGGCCACTTCATTGGTGGGCGTGACGGAGTATCACGAGCTGAAGGCGCGCATCCATCAACGCGTGCTCGAGTTGATGGATCTTTCCGTCGTCGCCTCTCTGGATTGGCGACAGCTGAAGCCGGAGCTGACGCGGCTCATCGAACAGATCCTCCGGCAAGACCAAGTCCTGCTGAACATCCGTGAGCGGGACCGGCTCATCGAGGAAGTCCAGAACGAGGTGCTGGGACTCGGGCCCCTGGAACCCCTCCTGCAGGATCCGTCCATCTCCGACATTCTGGTGAATACCGGCAAACAGATCTACGTCGAACGGTCCGGGAAGCTGGAACTGCTCGAGGCACGCTTCCGGGACGACGAACATTTGAGAAAGATCATCGATAAGATCGTCACGGCGGTCGGGCGGCGCGTCGATGAATCCTCCCCGATGGTAGATGCCCGGCTCCCCGACGGCTCCAGAGTCAATGCCATTATTCCCCCCTTGTCCATCGACGGCCCCATCCTTTCCATCAGACGCTTCAGTCGAGACCTGCTCCAGCTCAAAGATCTCGAGGACAAGCGATCGCTGACGCGCGAGATGGGAGGGCTTCTGCGGGGCATCGTGCTGTCCCGGCTGAACATTCTGATCTCCGGAGGCACCGGGACAGGAAAAACGACGCTCCTCAACATTCTCTCGGGATTTATTCCCTCCGCCGAACGCATCATCACCATCGAGGATTCCGCCGAGCTTCAGCTTCGGCAGAACCACGTGGTCCGCCTGGAGACCCGGCCGCCCAATATCGAGGGGAAAGGCGAGGTGACCCAACGGGACCTCCTGAAAAACAGCCTGCGGATGCGCCCCGACCGGATCATTCTGGGGGAAGTCAGGGGAGCGGAGGTGCTCGACATGCTCCAGGCGATGAATACGGGGCATGACGGGTCGCTCACGACGATCCACGCGAGCAGCCCCAGGGACGCCTTGACGAGGGTGGAGACGATGGTGGCCATGGCCGGCCTGAGTCTCCAGACGAAGGCCGTCCGGCATTACACCAGCTCGGCGTTGGACGTCATCATCCAGATCGCGCGTCTGTCCGATGGAACGAGAAAGATCATCAGTGTGCAGGAGATCACCGGCATGGAGCAGGACGTCATCACGCTGCAGGAGATTTTCTGTTTTGAGCAAACGGGCGTGGATCGGGAGGGACGCGCGCGGGGCCGGTTCAAGGCAACCGGGGTACGGCCACGGTTTGTGGAGCGCTTTGACACATTGGGCATCCAGCTCGACGCGGATGTCTTCGATCCCTTCAAGGTCTATGAGTGCTGACGCCTGCGGGAGCGAACCATAGATGACCTATCTCATCGCCATCGGCATCTTCGCGAGCGTGATCCTGTTTATCGAGGCCGGGTACGCCGCCCACCATCTTCTGTTCAATCCCGAGACCCAACGCGTCAAGCGGAGACTCCGCACGTGGTCTACCATGAATCTGCGGTCGCACGGCGTCGACATTGCCCGCAAGCACATCTTAAGCGAAATGCCGTGGCTGAACGACGTCCTCGCGCAGATGCCGCGGCTCAGGCCGCTCCAGCGCCTGCTGGAGCAATCGGATACACGCACCCCGATGGGCGTCTTTCTGGCGCTGTCCGCGCTGCTGGCCCTCTGCACCTTCACGACGTTGAGCGTCGTGCATATGAACGTACCGGCGACGATCGGTGGGGCCACGGTCGCGGCCTGTCTCCCCTTTCTGTACTTGTATCGAAAGAAGCAACGGCGATTCCTTCAATTCGAACGGCAATTCCCCGAAGCCTTGGACCTGGTCTCGAGAGCCCTCAAGGCCGGGCATGCATTCCTCACCGGGATGAAAATGGTCGGTGAGGAATTCCCCCCTCCCATCGGCATGGAGTTCGACAAGACTATCGAAGAGATCACCTTCGGCATGAATTTCTCGGAAGCGCTGGGGAATCTGGCGACTCGCGTGGATATTCCCGACGTCAAGTTCTTCGTGACGTCGATCCTCGTGCAGCGTGAAACGGGAGGGAATTTGACCGAGCTGCTCGAAGCCATCAGTCATATCATCCGCCGACGGTTCGAATTGCAGGCGCGCGTGCGCGCGCTCTCCGCGCAAGCCAGGCTGTCCGCCCTGATCCTCTTTGCCCTTCCCTTTGTGTCCGGGGCTGCCATTTATTTTCAGAGCCGCGAGTATCTCTCGCTGCTCTGGACCGATCCATGGGGAAGAACCATGGTCGGCGTCTGTGGAGTGCTCATGCTGGCAGGAGCCGTGATCATGAAACGCATGGTCGCGATCCGGGTGTAATGATGGATGCCCCCCTGCTCCTCAGCATCTGCGTCTTTCTCGTCTGTTTCTTGACCATCCTGGCGGCCTTCTCGTATGCCGATCTCCGCAAATCCGTCAAGTTGTGGAGGAAGCGCGCCGAAGGAACGGCAGCCGGTGGCTTCCTGGATCACCTTCGGCAAGCCGGTCACCGTCTCAGAACAATTGTGGTCGAGGCGTTGGCGCAGGTGGGCCATGTCAGCAAACCGAAAGACGAGGTCGAGCTCTCGGACCTCCGCAAATCACTCATCACCGCAGGCTATCGAAATCCTACGGATCCGATTACCTTTCTGGGAGCCAAACTGTCGCTGGCGCTGATCCTTCCGTTGATCCTTCTGGCGTTCCGCTCCGATTCCATCCGCCTTCTGCCCGCCTCGACCATGATTTTCCTGTATCTCATGCTGGCGGCGGCGGGGTTTTACGCGCCGCATCTGTGGCTGCGGCTGCAGACCTCGCGCAGAAAACAAAAACTTCTCGACGGCTTTCCTGATGCCTTGGATTTAATCGTCGTCTGCGTGGAAGCCGGGATGGGGCTCGGGGCGGCGATTGCGCGTGTCGGAGACGAACTCAAGCTGGCCCATAAGGAACTGAGCGATGAGTTTCATCTGCTGGCTATTGAACTGAGAACGGGACTCTCCCGGCAGCAGGCGCTCCGGAATCTCGGAATCCGTTCAGACCTCGACGACGTGAAAAGCCTGGCGGCCATGTTGATCCAAACGGACCGGTTCGGCACCAGTGTCGGGAGCGCCTTGAAGGTCTACTCGGAGTCCATGCGGAAGAACCGGTATTTCCGAGCCGAAGAGGAGGCCGCGAAGCTTCCCGTCAAGATGCTGTTTCCCATGATTTTCTTTATCTTCCCGAGCTTTTTTGTGGTGATTCTGGGGCCCGCCGTGATCAGGATCTTCAAAACCGTCCTTCCGACCTTAACGAAATGAGGAGAAGACTATGTCAGCATCCGTCACGCTCGGTCCCCATCGCCTGCCATCGCTTCTCATGGCAGCGGCGATTGTCCTCATCCTCTTGATGAGCGCGTGCGCCTCGAAAAATCCGCAGGCTCCGGAGCTGTCCGCATCTTATAAAGCGCTGCTCGAGCGGCAGAAGGCCGGGATGTCGCTGGATGAGAACACCATGAAGAATCCGCCTCAAATGTCCGTCGAGGAATATGAACGGCTGGGGGACACCTATATTCGCCAGGGCAACATGACCATGGCATTCGCCCAGTATGACCGATCGTTGCGCATGGACCCGCAGCTCGTCAGAGTCCGATACAAAGTGGGGCATCTCTTCCTGGAACGCGGGTTCACTCAAGACGCCGACAAGGAATTTGCGGAAATTCTCAAGCATGACAAAACCTATGCCTTGGCCCATGAAGGGTTAGGCCAATCGGCCTTCCAGACCGGAGATCTTCGAAGTGCCGAGAGTCACTTTCGCGAAGCGCTCGCGCTGAACCCCGCGTTGTGGCGGTCACATAACTGGTTGGGCATCATTTACGACCGCCAACAGCGATATCGGGACGCGATCACCGAATATTCGGCGGGTCTGGTGGTCAAACCGGGAGACGCGCTCCTCGCCAATAATCTCGGCATGTCCTATTATCTGAACGGCGAATACGACAAGGCCATGCTCGCCTTTCAGGACGCCCTTCAATCCGGATCGACGGAATTGAAAATCTACAACAACCTGGGATTGTCGCTCGCGAAACTTGGGCGCTATCAGGAGGCCTATGACGCGTTCAGGAAAGGCGCAAATGCTCCGAAGGCCTATAACAACCTTGGAGTCGTGCTCCTGGAGGCTGGCCAGTCTCAAAAGGCCGCCGTTTGCTTTCGAAAAGCGATCGAGACGAATGCCAGTTATTACGAAAAGGCCAATGAAAACTTGAGGGCAATCGAACACACCGGCGCCAAGGGCATGTGGGGAAAGTCGCAAAGCGATGTCGCCTGCCCATGACTGGGTGATTTGCCTAATCAGTTGCCCTCTCCCCATGTGTGTAATGTTAGAGCCAATGTATTCCTGCTACACGGATAGAATGGCTGGCGGAAAAGGCGCGGAAATGTGCGTCCGGGCTGTTGGTTGAATGCGAAAAGCACAGTCCTTCCTCTGCGACACCAACCTCCGATATTCACAAAGCCGCTGAGAAGGAGAATGGCATGGAATCCCTATGGCTGATACTCAGTGTATTGGCGGTCGTGGGAGGAGCGGCGATGTTGATCATTGCCCTGCGAAAGGAATGGAAGACCGTCTGGAAGCCGCGAAATGACGGACGCCGGACGTGAGACAGCTTTGGTTCGGCACGGTGTGGACAAAATTCATATGAGTCTCCCGAAAATGTCCAATACCGGGAAGTCCGAAAAAAC
>VBOG01000045.1:1920-3517 GCA_005877815.1 Nitrospirota bacterium | reverse complement strand
CGCAGAGATGGATGCGGAAGGCATCGAGCACCATGTCAGCCCGGGTACATTGGCGGCATTCAAGACCGCCTTGCGAAACGCTGGGGGCTAAGCCGCGAACTTCGTCCGCATGTAATCGACGTGATAATGACTCCTGGTTGTCTCCCCAGTAGCCCGTTCCATCAGTTCCTGGGGTTTGTGCCGCTGGCCGAGACGATGGACCTTTTCACGCAGCCAGTCCAGCAGGCTCCCGTATTCGCCGCGGGCCAGTTCGGCGGTCAGAGAGGGGACATCCAACGCCGCCCGCCGCATCAGTTGGGCGGCATTGAGGTTGCCTAGCGTGTAGGTGGGAAAATAACCCAGTGTACCCAGGCTCCAGTGGATGTCCTGCAGGCAACCGTCGGAATCTTTGGTCACCTTCAGCCCAAGCATTTTCTCGAATTCCTCGTTCCAGCAGGCTGGAACGTCCGCGACGGCCAGTTGCCCTTCGATCAGTTTCAACTCCAGCTCGAACCGCAGGATGATGTGCAAGTCGTACGTGACCTGGTCAGCTTCAACGCGAATAAACGAGGGCGAGACACGATTGACGGCCGCGGCAACTTGCGCGGGTGACAATCGCTTCAGCTCCGGGAAGTGCCGGCACACCACCGGATGCCAGTGTTCCCAAAAAGCGTGGCTGCGCCCGACATGATTTTCCCAGAGTCGCGATTGCGACTCGTGGAGCCCAAGTGAAGCCGCGTTGCCCAGCGGCGTGCCGTAATGTTCCGCCGGGAGTCCCTGCTCGTAGAGACCGTGGCCGGCTTCATGCAGAATGCCATAGAAAGATTGGGTGAAATTCTGTTCGTTGTAGCGAGTTGTCAGTCGGCAATCGGCCGGACCGAGCGTGGTGCAAAAAGGGTGCGTGGTGGTGTCAATGCGGCCGGCGTCGAAGTTGAAGCCGAGCGCTGTTGCGACCTCGCGATTGAGGGCTTGCTGCGCCGGAATCGGATAGTTGCCTTGCAGCAGATCCTTGGGAACGGTGGCTGAGCGTTCGACGGCGGCGCCCAGCACCGAACCAATAGCCGGACGCAATTCCGCGAACAGGGCCCGCAGTTGCGAGGCGCGCACGCCCGGTTCGTATTCCTCCACCAGCGCATCGTAAGGCGATTCCTGGAAGCCCCAGCAATCCGCCATCTGGCGGTTGATCTCGAGCACCTTTTTCAAATGCGGTTTGAAGAGAGCGAATTCGGAGCGTTGCCGTGCCTGGCGCCAGGCTTCGCGCGCATGGGTGCGCACGCGCTGGAATTTTTCCACCAGGCGGGTCGGAATTTTGGTTGCACGAGTATAGTGACGGCGCCATTCCCGCACATTGCCCGCCTCGTCTGATTCGGGCGCGAACCCATGCTGCTCGCAAGCCGAGAGCCAGTCCCCCACTTTCTTGGCGGTAAACAGCCGATGGGTGTGTCCGCCCAAGTGCGCGAGTTGTTCGGCGCGGAAATCCACGCCCTTGGCTGGCAAATAGGTTTCCAGGTCCCAGGACAGCATCTCACTGGCGCTGGCAACCAGGGCGATTTCGCGAGAGCGTTTTAGAAGTTTTTTGTATGGAGCGATCATTGAGATAGATGGGTTACCGGGCTGC
>VBOG01000045.1:629-1675 GCA_005877815.1 Nitrospirota bacterium | reverse complement strand
GGTGATGTGCCGCGCCAGCTTGTCGGACGATAGGAATACCGAGGCATGAGCGATGTCCTCCGGCCGCGCCAGTTGCGGCAAGGCCATCGTCGCTGTGACTTTTTGGATCGTGGATCGCTCGGCAAGTTTGGCGGCGTTGCGCGGCACCACGGTCCAGCCCGGGCAGATGCAATTGATGCGGCCGCCACAATAACTTCTGGTATGCGGCGCCAGGCGTGAGAATTCGTTTTTGAGCGAGCGGGTTAGCCCGTAAGCGATGGCGGCTTTGCCCGCCGCATAATCAGCGTGGCCTGCTTCGCCGAACACGGCGGCGGTCGAGGCGATCAGCACGGCGTTGCCGCGTTTTTGACGCGAGGCAAGGCGCAGAAACTCACGCACGCTCAGGAAACAGGTTGTCAGAACCCCGTCAATCGTGCGCTGCCACTGCCTAATCGACATCTGATGCAATGGCACTTCTTTCGTTTCCCACCAGCCGGCATTGGCAATGAGCGTGTCAATCCGGCCGAAGCGTTTCAGCGCCTGGGCGAAGAGTCTTTGGACCTGTCCTTCTTTCGTGAGATCGGCCTGGACGGCCAACATTTCCGCCGGCGCCAGCTCGCGCTGGAGCGCGGCCACGGCGGCGCGACGCCGGTGGTAATGGAGGACCAACTTCGCGCCTTCGGTGGCGAACGCGCGCGCGATGGCTGAGCCAAGGCCACCCGAAGCGCCCGTCACCAGCACGACTTTGCCTGCCAGTTCAGTGTTCAACCTTTTTACGAGAAAAGAAACTGCCGAAAACTGGGGGAATCTCGCGCGCCACGCACCGCAAACTCGTGGCCCTGGCTAACAGGGACTGATTCAATACTTCCATGGTGAGAGTGGAGGTCAAAATTTCCTCAACGAGCTGCCGGTGTTCGACAAAGCGTTCGCGCCAGGGATGCCGCTCGTCCAGCCAATGCTCCAACAACCGGGCGCGCATTTCCGGGATGCGCCACATCCTGCGGCCATATTCAAAGCGAGCTTCGTCCTGATAATTCCGGTACGGTCCCCAGATGCTCTCATCCGCC
>VBOG01000045.1:0-590 GCA_005877815.1 Nitrospirota bacterium | reverse complement strand
CTTGGTTTCCATACTCGCGCTAACTTACCAGACCGATGCGTTTGGCCCAAGCTGCTTGCGCATGGTCGCGCGGCTCAGCGCGCTTCAACTTCGGAACCAACAAATCTGCCGGCGCGGGGACCTCGAGCGACAATTGTCCATAATTCTTTCGAGCAGCGCGGTCTTCCCAATCCGGCGGGAACTCCCGGAGAACGGAGTTCGGCATTAAGTTCACGTGCCAGCCATGGCGTTGCTCGAATTCGCTGCCGATGATCGCCTCGTAGCAAAGACGCGCGATCTCGTCGGAATCGGTAATTGGGTCCACGTCCATGCTGTTCTCGGGCAAGCCTTCGGTGATCCCTCGTTGCGCCGCGTGCCAAAGCAGAGCGCCGGAGCCGATCAAGATCATGCGGCCCGGATTGCCTAAAGCCTTGCCCATCTCGACCAGCCACTGCTCAACCTGGCTGGGAAATTTCAATTCTCGGCGCGGCATGGCACCCTCAGCCCGATGGTGGATCGCCGAAATGCGTCTTCCAGGAAGCATAGGCGGCTTCGTCGGCGGCCATGGCATCAATTGCCGCTGCCAGCGGTTCCAGTCGCACCAGGCCGGA
>VBOG01000046.1:3743-4295 GCA_005877815.1 Nitrospirota bacterium | reverse complement strand
AGAGGTACATGCAGAGCTTGGCGGACCAGCAGGAAGTGATGGGCGCGCTGGCCGATTGCATCATCGAAGTCTACGCCATGGAGTCCTGCATCTTGCGCGCAGAAAAGTTCGTGGCTAGCCAAGGTGAGTCAGCGGCGCAAGCTGCGATTCTCATGGCGCAGCTCTACACCTCAAAGGCTATGCAGACCGTCGAGCTCTCGGCCCGGAAGGTTATTGCCGCGGCGGCCGAGGGAGACATGCTGCGAACCCAGATGGCGATGCTGCGCAGGCTGGCGAAATATGACCCGGCCGATACAATCGCATTAGGCCGGCAGATCGCCGGGGTAGTGCTGGAGGCAGGAGGCTACAGGGTCTAGGAGCCGTCACGTTCGGCGACCGAGGGTCTCGGCTTTGCGGATCGCTTTCAGGCGCAGGTCCCAGGAATCAACAGCCATCTTCGCACCTTCGCGAGCCAGGCTGGAATTCAACTGTCGCTCGGCCTCGTCGAACTTCTCCTCCGCGTCCATTCTGGCCTGGTAGGCATCGTCGTCGGCTTTCTTGACCTGCTGGACG
>VBOG01000046.1:2669-3724 GCA_005877815.1 Nitrospirota bacterium | reverse complement strand
GGCCTGCGCCTCCAATTCGCGGTACGCCTTTTTCAGGTCGTCGGCCCAGGCGGCTTTTACGCTCTTGTCGAGATCGTCGAGGGCAGCGACGGCTTTGTCCGAAGCGGCTCGCACTCTGCGTTTTTCCAGGAGCCAGCGCCACACTGACCAGTCCTTCGCTTGGTTCATCAGGGCCTTCGCTTCTTCAACAGCAATGAGCTTCTGCATAGGCGGCGCGGAAGGTCGCCCTCAGCCTATCCGACGCGGGATGAAGGGTCCAGAGAATTCAGTTCCGGATCGCCCTCCACGTCAGACACGCGCTTTATCCGTCTCTTGCCGTGAGGTTTCAATTGAAGTGTTTTTCGAGCAATAATGAAGCGCACGGGAGACCGCGATGCACGATTTAGACTTCGATTTTATCGTGATTGGCTCCGGCTTCGGCGGCAGCGTCGCGGCGCATCGTCTGACCGAGAAAGGTTACCGGGTGGCGGTGATGGAAATGGGTCGCCGCTGGACGCCGGGAAATCTCCCCTCTAACAATTGGCGGCTGCGGCGGTGGATCTGGCGTCCGAGCCTTGCTTTGCATGGTTTTTTCAACCTCGAATTTTTCCGCCACGTAGTGATTGCGCACGGCTGCGCCGTTGGCGGTGGCTCGATCACCTATGCTGGTACGCTGCTTGTCCCGAAGGAGTCAATTTGGGAAAGCGGCTCATGGAAGGGTCTCGCGCCCTGGAAGAGTGAAATGCCGGGTCACTACGAGACAGCCCTTCGGATGCTTGGCGCCGTCGAGAACCGGATCCTCGGTCCGGCGGACCACCTCCTGAAGCGGGTGGCTGATGCTGCCGGCGTGGGTGACAGCTTCTACCGGACGCAAGTAGGGATCTTCCAGGCACCGGAAGGAGAAGTCGGCGGCCAGACCTATCTTGACCCGTATTTCGGCGGCGAAGGCCCGGAGCGCACTACCTGTGTCGCTTGCGGCGGCTGCATGATGGGGTGCCGTCATAACGCCAAGAACAGCCTGGACAAGAACTATCTCTATTTTGCGGAGAAGCACGGCGCGCGCGTGTTTGCCGAAA
>VBOG01000046.1:1592-2612 GCA_005877815.1 Nitrospirota bacterium | reverse complement strand
CGAAGGGTACGAAGTGCGCACCGTCGAGTCCACAGCCTGGCTCCGCAAGGAAGCCCGCCGCTTTACCTGCCGAGGGGTGGTTTTCTCGGCCTCGGCACTGGGTACCATGGACCTCCTGTTCCGCCTCAAGGAAAGACGCTCACTCCCCGCGATCAGCGATCAACTCGGCAATCGCGTGCGCACCAACGCTGAATCCCTGATCGGCGTGCGGATCCCCGGCCGCCGCGACATGTCCAAGGGCGTGGCGATTGGTTCGGGCATCTACCTGGACGAATACACACACATTGAGGCGGTCCGTTATCCAGAAGGCTCTGACGCTCTTGGTCTCCTGTGTACATTGCTGACCGGGGGCCGCCCCGGCTGGGGTCGAATCCTGCTGTGGGTTGGAACCTTCTGGACTTCGCTGCTGCGTCATCCTCTAAGGACCATTCGCTGCTTGCACCCCTTTGGCTGGGCGCGGGAATCGCTGATCCTGCTCTGCATGCAGACGCTCGACGGCCATATCGATATGCGCCTGCGGCGGCCGTGGTTTTGGCCCTTGCGCAAAGTACTCGCGAGCCGCGGCCGGCGGATTCCTACCTTTATTCCCCAAGCCAATGAATTTGCCAGTAAAGCCGCCATGCTGATAGGGGGCACCCCGATCAGCATGGTCACGGAAATTCTGTTCAACGTGCCTTGTACCGCACATGTTCTCGGGGGCTGTCCCATGGCCCCCTCGCCAGCTCAAGGCGTGGTGGATAACCGGAACCGGGTGTTTGGCTACAAGAATATGTATGTATGCGATGGCTCCGTGATCGCGGCCAATCTAGGTGTCAACCCGAGCCTTACGATCTGCGCTCTTACCGAGCGCGCCATGAGCTACATCGAGCCGGCGGCAGAAACCAAATGGAGTGACGCTCCCGAGAAAGGCGCTCGCACAAACCGCTCCGCGCTGGCCGCAGCGACCCGCTAAGCCCGCCCGACGACAGCCTGCCGAACTTGAGGCATTCACATTGAAACCTCACCTGTCAGCAGAATCCT
>VBOG01000046.1:0-1497 GCA_005877815.1 Nitrospirota bacterium | reverse complement strand
CTTGACTATTCACCACTTCGTAACTCTGATGACATTTTGGAGAGACTCTCACCGCTGCGCGTCCTCTTTGTGGATGCCCTGTCTTTCTTATCAGGGGAATGCGTAATCACGGCGCACCATGGCTGCCTCCCTCGCAAGCACCGACGGCCAATTCCATCTCAAGGAAATGACCCATGACCCGTCACCACCCAGGTTCATTCGCAAGCGTGCTCACCAGCGTCTCCACCAGTGTCTTTATCGTTGCGCTGAGTAGCTATCTTCCGGCACGGAGTACGACCCGGCTCAGCGATTCTCGGATCGAAACTCGCGTGGACGCGCTGCTCCAGAAAATGACGCTGGAAGAGAAGGTGAACCAGCTCGTGCAGCGTGTCGGCGGTTCAATCCCCACAGGAACTGCCAAGAGCGGGGGCGGCTGGGAGGGTCCGGCTGCACGGAGCGAGTTGGGTAGCCTGTTCGGTTTGACCGATCCCGAGCTGGTGAACGCGATTCAGAAGGCTGCGGTGGAGAAATCGCGGCTGAACATCCCCATTCTCTTCGGCCTCGATGTGATACATGGTTTCCGGACGGGTTTCCCTGTGCCGCTGGGACTCTCCGCCACCTGGGATCCGGCTCTGGTGGAAAAGGCCAGTCGGGTTTCGGCGCAGGAGGCCTCCGCAGCGGGAGTGCGCTGGACGTTCTCCCCCATGGTAGACATCGCCCGCGATGCACGTTGGGGCCGCATCGTTGAAGGCGCGGGCGAGGACCCTTATCTGGGCTCGGTCATGGCGCGGGCTTATGTAAGGGGCTATCAGGGGACGAGCCTTGAAGCCCCGGACTCGCTCGCGGCGTGCGCTAAACACTATGTGGCTTATGGCGCGGCGGAGGCCGGGCGCGACTACAATACGGTGGATATCTCCGAACGCACCCTGCGCCAGGTATACCTGCCACCCTTTCACGCCGCCGTGGAGGCCGGCGCTGCCACTCTGATGAGCGGGTTTAATCCCCTGAACGGCGTTCCCGCTTCCGCTAACGCCTACACGATTAAGCAGATCTTGAAGGAAGAGTGGGCCTTTCAAGGCTTTGTGGTGAGCGATTACACCGCGGTGGCGGAGCTGATTCCGCACGGAATCGCCTTGGACAGCGAGACGGCGGCGCGCAAGGCTTTCACCGCGGGCGTGGACATGGACATGGTAGATCAGCTCTATACGAATCTTGTGAAGCTGGTACGGTCCGGCGAGGTGCCGGAGAGCGCCATCAATGACGCTGTGCGGCGCATTCTGCGGGTGAAGTTCGCGTTGGGCTTGTTCGATCACCCATACGCTCGAGAGGGGAGCGCTGCGGCGGAGATTCCAGCCACCAGCCGCGAACTGGCGCGTCGAGCGGCGGAAGAGTCGCTCGTTCTGCTTAAGAACGATACTGCACCCAACCGCGCGCCTGCGCTGCCTATCGCCTCCAACATCCGAAGCCTCGCATTGATCGGCCCACTGGGTGACGACAGCGCGGATATGCTTGGACCGT
>VBOG01000192.1 GCA_005877815.1 Nitrospirota bacterium | reverse complement strand
GTCTGATTGGGAAACTCTGAGCCACGCGGCCGCTACGCTGCAGAACCTCGGCGTGCCGTTTGAAGTCCGTATCGTGTCCGCCCACCGCACGCCTGACCTGTTGTTTCAATATGCCGAGTCAGCGGAGCGTCGGGGGTTGGAAGTCATTATCGCGGCCGCCGGAGGCGCCGCCCATCTTCCCGGCATGGCGGCCGCCAAGACCCTCCTGCCCGTGTTGGGCGTGCCGGTGGAATCGGCTCTCAAGGGATTGGACTCGCTGCTCTCCATCTCGCAGATGCCGGCCGGCGTTCCAGTCGGAACCCTCGCGATCGGAAAAGCGGGAGCCGTGAACGCCGCGCTGTTGTCCACCGCGATCCTGGCGAACAAACACCCCGAATATCGCGACGCGCTCAAGAAGTTTCGCGAGGCTCAGACCCAAGCGGTGCTCGACCATCCCGATCCACGGACCACTCCATGATGGTCGGCATTCTCGGCGGCGGCCAATTGGGAAGAATGTTGGTCTTAGCCGGCTATCCTCTCGGGCTGAAATTCCGTGTTCTGGACCCGTCTCCCGACGCGCCGGCGCGAGAGCTCGCAGACCATGTCATCGGGAGCTATGAGGATCCGAACGCGCTGGAGCGCTTCGCGCGCAACCTGCATGTCGTGACGTACGAGTTTGAGAATGTCCCCGTTTCGTCGGTCAAATTGCTGGCCCGCCAGATTCCAGTGTATCCGCCGCCGGACGCCCTCGAAGTCTCCCAGGATCGCTTCGTCGAGAAGACGTTTTTGCAGGACGTTGGTGTGCCCACACCGGAGTTCGCGCGGGTCGAATCCCATGAGGATCTTCATGCGGCGATCGGGCGGCTGGGTCTTCCCGGCATGCTCAAGACCCAGCGGCTCGGGTATGACGGGAAGGGGCAGTTCCTCCTAAAGGCCGCCGGGGACGCCGAGGCGGCATGGAAGGCGCTTCAGGGGATGCCGCTCATCTTCGAGAAATTCGTCGCATTTGAACGCGAAGTTTCAATCCTCGCCATGCGCAACCGCGATGAAAAGACCGGCTTCTACCCGCTCGTTGAGAATCGCCATGATGCGGGGATATTGCGGTGCACCTTCGCCCCGGCTGCCGATCTCACCCCCGGGCTGCAAAGCCAGGCGGAAACGTATGCAGTGCGGGTGTTGGAGGCACTGCGCTACGTCGGCGTGCTCGCGATCGAATTTTTCCAGGTCGGCGACCGGTTGATCGCGAATGAAATCGCCCCTCGTGTCCATAACTCCGGCCATTGGACGATCGAGGGCGCGGAGACGAGCCAATTCGAAAACCATCTCCGGGCAGTGAGCGGATTACCGCTCGGCCTGAGTTCGGCCATCGGCTGCTCGGCGATGCTGAATATCATCGGCCAACTGCCGGAGCCCGAAAACATACTTTCCGTGCCCGGGGCCCATTTGCATACCTATGGAAAATCGCCACGCGCCGGCCGGAAACTCGGACACGTGACCGTCCACGCCCCCGATCGGGACAGCATGGAAACCCGTTACGCGCAGCTTCACGAACGGCTGTTCGGCGAGAAACCAGGCACAGCCCATTAACGGCCGATATCGGCCAACGGTTGCTCGGTAATCACATAGACCCCACGTGGGTTCGACTCCAACGCGTTCGAGCCGGCAAGTTGGGCCAGCACGGGGGAAGTCTGACATTCCGGCGTCACGACGAGACCCCAATGCTGATTGTCCTTGGCCACATTGTCCAGCATGAGCGCTTCGGCATGGTGGAACAGCAGGAAGCCGCTCAGCATGTTGTCCCTGCAGACGTTCCGGACAAGATCCGGACGGGTTTCGGGATCCCGGACGGCGACACCGAAATGATGGTTGGCATAGCATGTGTTCTGCGTGACATAAGGCCGCGCGCCCGCGAAGATGAAGATGCCGGATTCCCGGTTGTGGCAGACCTCGTTGTCCGTGAATGTCGGGCGGCAGTTCGGCCCGTAGATCACGGCGCCCGACAGGATGCCTTCCGTGGCCCGGCAGGCGGCGATCGTGCAGATGGAATCGAGCACATTGATGGCCGAGTTCTGATCGCTTCCGACATAGCGAAAGGTGATTCCTGAGATGCGGCCTCCGGTGACGCCTTGCAGGTAGAGCGGGCCTCCGCGCCGGCTGAAGATCTGAACGGCATCCCGTCCGGCGCCGATCATAAGAATCGGCCGTTCAGCGACGAAAATCTTGTCCTCATAGAGGCCCGGACGGATGAAGATTTGGTCGGTGAGGGCGGCGTCCTTCAGCGCGGCGCTCGGCCGGGGATACGCCGTGGCGTCGCTCGCGTCCACGATCAACGTATCGCCGCCTGCCGGATTCGGGGGAGGGTCCTGGATTGTTGTGCAATCCGTGGGCATGGCGAACGCGAGCCTAGAGTGAGCCATAAAGTGATGTCAAGGTAATGCTGTCCATCCCCGACATCCTCATGATCGTCGAAGCGTTCGATCCCGGGGACGATCCAGCCGCGGAAGCGAGCCGGCGGCAAACATTGGAGTTGCTGTCTCGGTCCCCATTCCCGCTCAGCAGGACGAACGTCCACCCCGGCCATCTCACGGGGAGTGCGGTCGTGCTATCCCCCGACCGCCAGCGCGTCCTGCTCGTGTTTCACCATCGGTTGCAACGCTGGCTACAGCCCGGCGGGCATGTCGAACCGTCCGACACAGATATCATGGCGACCGCACGGCGCGAGGTGTTTGAAGAGACCGGCATCACGGGACGCGTCGATCACGTTCCTGTATTGGTCGGCGTGGACGTGCACCGCATCCCGGTGTCTGAACGCGAACCGTCGCACCTGCATCACGACCTGGTCTTTCGCGTGATCGCCGAGGCCGAAGACTTTCGCCTTTCCGCGGAGGCTCCTAAGGTTGCCTGGTGTCCCGTCGACGATCTGCGTCCCTACGGGCTCGACCCCTTTATCACCAAAGCCATACGGAGGGCCTGCATCGAGAACCTTTCCTCACATTCAAGTCAGCCTCATCATGCCGGTGACTAACAGGAGGACACGTCCATGACACTCTCACGTAGACGGTTTTTGCGTCTGTCTGCATTGGCCGGCGGCGCATGCGCTCTGGGCCAACTTCCGGACCATGTGCTGAACGTCACGGGCATGATTGCACCCGCGCATGGCGCCGAGCCGATCAAAATCGGGATCATCGATCCCCTGTCCAGCCCGTACAAGACCTCTTCGATTCACGACGTGCACGGTGCAACCGTCGCGATGGAACTCTTCAATAAGCGCGGGGGAGTACTTGGCAGGCAGGTCACGATCATCGAGGCGGACGACGCGTCGAACCCGCAGACGGGGATCAAAGCGACAACGAAACTGATCAAAGAAGACCGGGTGGATTTTTTGATGGGGACGTTCAATGGGGACGTCGCGCTTGCCGTTTCGGACCTGGCGAAGCAAGAAAATAAACTCTTCATGGCGACCTGCCCGCACATCCCGGAGCTGACCGGAGCGAAATGTAATGCCCAGACGTTTGTCTTCATGCCGAACGCCCGCATGATGTCGCGCGCCGTCGCTCCCCATCTCATCAAGGCCTTTGGAACCCGGTGCGCGATGATCACCGCCGATACTGTTGATGGTCGGTCGGCGTTGCAGGCGATGACCGAGGCGCTCAAGGCGGAAGGCGGTGAGGTGGTCTCCGAAGGTCTGACACCATTCGGCACCACGGACTTTACGGCGGCGTTGACTGAAGCGAAGGCCGCCAAGCCGAATGTGGTGATCCTGAATCTCTACGGATGGGACCTCGTCAACGCGCTGAAGGGGTACGCAAAGGTTGAGCTCGCAAAGGAGAAGATCGGCGTGGGCGGCATGATCGGGGGGGAGCAAATCGGCCGGCCACTCGGATATGCGAACAACGCGGGAATTTGGGGGCTCATCTGGGACCCGAAAATCGCCACGGAGAGCTCTAAGCGATTCATTCAAGCGGTGGTCGATAAATACAACCATACTCCCACCTCGCGCTGTTATCTGGGGTATGCGGCCATGACTCAGATTCTGGAAGCTGTCGGCCGCGCCGGCACGACGGAGACACGAGCGGTGATCAAGGCCTTGGAGGGTGCTGAATTCGACGGTTTGAAAACGGGCCGTTCCTACTTCCGAGCGTCAGATCATCAGCATGTGCAGGACGTCTTGGTCGGCCAAGCCTACGGCAAGGAGCTTGGCCTGGGCCATTACCAAATCATGGCGACGATCCCGGGAGACACCGTCGCGGGAAGCCGCGAGCAGAGCGCCTGCAGGCTGTAGCAGGGTGAGCGTCGGTTTTGGGCTTATAGGGATGGGCCGCCATGGAAGCCGCTATGCCAGGCACCTTCTTGACGGTGTTGACGGCTGTCGACTGGCTGCCTTCTCCCGCCGGCAGTGCGCGGCGGGAGAAGCATTCGCGCGCGAGTGCGGCGTCCCTTTTCTTCCGAAGTGGCAGGATGTGCTGCGGCATCATGACGTCGCCGCGGCGATTGTGGTCACCCCGCCGGGATTGAACATCGATATCTGCGTGGAAGCGGCGAAGGCAGGACGGGCGATACTCGTTGAGAAGCCCCTGGCGCTGACCGTATCAGATGCCCGGAGGATTGTGAATGCGGCGCACGACGCACGGGTTCCGATCATGACGGCCCAAACCCTGCGCTTCACCCCCGTGCTTCAGCGCCTCAAACAAGCGCTCGCCAACGCCGGGCCGCTCCACTATCTTTCTCTCATGATGCGGGTTGAGCCGGCTGCTCATCCCTGGCTCGCCGATCCGATCCAATCAGGCGGCGGGGTGATGCTCGAGATCGGCGTCCATCTTCTGGACATGATCCGATTTCTTACCAATGAAGAGCCGGTGCAAGTGTCCGCGGAACTCGTTCGCCGCCGGACGGTACGGGTTGAAGATATTGCCTTTGCCAACTACGCGCTTCCTTCGGGACTGCGCTGCTGTGTGGAGGTTTCCCGGGTGTCGGGAGGCCGTATGTGTCGCGTCGAAGCCATCGGGACGGCGGGCGCATGGGTTGCCGATGTGACGCAGAGTGTTTTATGGCGCATCGTGGGGCGAACGGCTGACGCGGAGAGGGTTCCCGATCGTCCGACGTTGGTCACCGTGTTGGAAGAATTTGCCCGAAGTCTTCAATCCGGTGCGGCGATGCCGGTGACCGGAGAGGATGGCTTGCGCGCCGTTGCGATGGCCGAGGCGGCGTATCGCTCGGCTGCGGAAGGCCGGCCGGTCGCCATCGCTTATTAAGCCCGGGCGATGCGCTCGTAGACTTTGCCGTCAATGAACAATGACAGCAGGTCGGAGTCGATCTTTGACGCCCTCGCCTCGTGGGTCAGGATATCGAGCGCCTTTGCGTACGGCATGGCTTTCTTGTATGGACGGTCTGAGGCGGTCAGCGCATCGTAGATGTCGCTGATGGTCATCATGCGGGTCTGAATGGGGATCTCCGCAGCCGGGACCGAACGCGGATAGCCTTTCCCATCCAGTTTTTCGTGATGGCCATACGCAATCTCGGGGATGCGGCGCAGCTTGCTTGTCCATGGAATCGTCGAAAGAAAGCGGTAGGTGTGGACCACGTGGCTCTCAATCTCCAGGCGATCCTCATTCGTCAGACTGCCTTTCGGAATCGACAGGCTGACCAGCTCCGCGGCATTCAGGTACGGTTGCGGCCCGCCAAAAGAGTTATAGGTGGTGCTGGCAAGTTGGTTGAGACGCTCGAACCCGCCTTTTTCTAGCACCGTCGGAATATTGCAGTCGAGGAGGAATCCCAGAATGTCCTCCGTCTCTTGAAGCCGCTCCGCAAGCTCGTCGTCTATGCGCGCGATGAGTACCTGAATCTCACGGGGATCGGAAAATTGATACGCCGCCAGCTTGCGCTCCAACGCCTCCTTCTCCAGGGTGCGCTTGATGAAGTCGAAGCGGGCTTTGAGTATCGCCAGTTGGTCGGGATAGAGCTTTTCCGCCTTGACCAGCACATTTTCGCGCACGCCCACTTTGCCGAAGTCATGCAACAGGGAGGCGTAGCGGATCTCCTTCATTTGATCGTAATCAAATTTCTCCGATGCGAAGGGGCCGGTCTCGGCGCGATCAATGACTTCCGCGAGCCCGCAGGTCAACGTGGCGACTCGCCCCGAATGGCCGGAGGTAGTCGGGTCGCGGGATTCAATCGCGACCACGCTGGCGGAAATAAAGCCTTCGAAGAGCCTGTTGATATCGTCATAGAGGATGGCATTCTCAATCGCAGTCGCGGCCTGCCCGCCCAGGGCGAGCAGCATCTCTTCATCCTCGGAATCAAATGCCGGCCCCGGCGAGCCTTGTTGGACCTCCTCCACGTGCGCTCCCGGGGTCTTGTTCAGCACCTGGAGCACCCCCACGACGTCCTCCTTCGTGGAGACCATCGGAACCGTCAGCATGTTTCGGGTGTGGTATCCCGTGGTTTGATCGATGGCTTGGTTGAACCGCGGATCGGCGTAGGCGTCAGGAATGTTCAGCGGCAGTTTCGTCTGGGCCACCGAGCCTGCAATGCCTTTATCCGCCGGGAAACGGATCTCCTTGGCGCCTTGCGCGACCTTGCTCCAGAGTTCGTTCTTGTCCTTATCGAGCAGAAAAATGCTGCCGCGGTCCGCGCCGACCACGTCTCGAGCGTGTTCCACGATCAATTCCAACAGGACGCCGAGGTCCCGTTCCGTAGACAAGGCCTTGGCTACGTCGAGAATGATCTCGAGTTTCTGGATTCGCCGGTCCTTAGAATCTGGTCTCATAGGTTGTTTTCCGGGGATAAGATTACACCTTTCGTATAATATGGGCAACTTAAGAAGGTATATAAGTCGCAGCAGCTGACCGGGAGCAAACTTTTCTGTCAAGGTCAGCCCTGGAAGGTCCACAAGGAGTCCGCATGCGCATATGCCCCAACTGCCGGTTGATTACCGCCGATGAGCGGAGATGCGCCGAATGCGGTTGGAACATCGAATCCTCCACCGATAGGGCGGTTTCAGTCGCGCACCGCTATACCTCCAGTTTGCGGTATATGTCGCTCTTCTCGGCCGCGATGTTTGCCGCTTCCTTCATCGTGGTCTTTTCGATGAAGCCTGGGGCGACGTTCATTCCCGCGGTTGCGGCCGGTTTGTTCGCCGCAGGCTTCGTGGCGGATGTCTTCCTCGTCTGGTTGATTTATCGGGCGGCCGCGTTGTTTCACGAGGCCAAGCTGTGGACGCTGGGCGCGGTCCTGACCTTTCCATTCGGCACGGTCGTATTCGGCCTTTTGTTGGCGAGACGAGTCAGGCTCGCCGAGAAAGGATCGGCCAAACCTTGAACTGGAGCGTCGGAAGAAGCTATGGAAAACGAGCCGACTACAAAACGCACGTTCTTTAGCTGGCTCATCATGTCGGCGGCCGGAGTCATCGGGGCGGCGCTGGCCGTTCCGCTCGCCGGATACGTCGTGTCACCCGCGCTCAAGCGGCGAGTGCAAGGATGGGTGAATGTCGGGCTGGTCCAGCCGCTTCCCGTCAACGTCCCGATTCAGCGCGACCTCGTGATGACGATCGCCGACGGATACATGGAAGTCTCTTCGGTCAAAGGCATCTGGGCTCTACGCCGCGAAAATGGAGAAGTGACGGTCTATTCTCCCATCTGCACGCATCTCGGATGCGGATATCGCTGGGATAACGGGGACAGACATTTCAAGTGTCCGTGCCACGGCAGCGTATTCGATCTGGACGGCAAAGTGATCGCAGGCCCGGCACCGGGTCATTGGATCGCCTGCCGGTAAAAATCGAGAACGGCAGTCTGTGGGTCATGTACAAGGAATTCAAGTCGGACACGTCCCGATCTGTCCTATGTTGCCGATCATCGATCGAAGGAATGGATCATCAAACACTTTCGCGATCCTCAGTCCACATCGCCCGGCTCGATCATGCCGAAGTTTCCTCTCGACGAAACACAGCTCACGGAGCTCACCGCCTACATGCTGAGCCTCAAAAAAGCTGTCTGAATGGTCTCCGACCTCCCCAGTTAGCAGGCTTGCGGGGGGAATGCAGGATTAGCTAAGCTCCCTAATCGGAGACACCGGAATAACTGTTTGGAGGAAAGCGTGAGACAACGATTGTGGATGGTGATGGGGGCGACTTTCGCCCTGATGATGGTGGCTTGCGGAACGCCGGGGAAGAGCCTGCCGATGGGTGCCAGCACGCAACTGATTCCGGCGCCGGCGAAGCTGGTCAGCGAGCCGGTGCGGGTCGCCGTCGTGACTTTCGAGGACGTACGCGCCGATAAGACAGCCATCGGCCGCTGGCAGCACTATGTTGAATCACAGGTGGATCGGATGGTCCCGCTTGAAGGCACCGCCGCTGAACAGATCTCCGGGTTTGTGGCGAACTACCTACGACTCGCAGGATTTCAGGTGACGAAGGTGCCGTCGCGCGAGCAGGTCTCTTCAGGCTCAGCCGACGTCGTCCTGACCGGCCGGGTCGAGACGTACTGGAACGAGGCCGTCGCGAAGCTGGGCCGGACGGAACTCATTTCCAAAAACCGCCTCGTCATCACTCTGGTCAATCTGGCGGACAACAGCACCGTGAGCTCGACGCTCACGGGGGAGCAAACGTCGACCGTCGTCACCTTTGACCTTGGCGATCTCGAGAAGCTCAACAGCAACGCCCTGGCTCAGAGCATGGCCCGCTTTCTGGGGGATCTCCGGGTGTCCGAGCGATCGCTCAAAACAAATTGAGAGGGGAACTCTCACTGGGCGCTGCCGATGCCTAAACAACCCCCCATTTCGGAAGAGCAGCTCCGGCAGCAATTCGAGCAGTTGTTGGCGCTGCCAGACTCCGATCCCCAAGCCGTGCTCCTCAAAGACCTCCTGGGATCTGTCCTGCGGCTCAAGGTCAACCGCCTCGACATGCTCGATTTGAAGATCCTCAATCGCAGTCTCAAAGAAATGCGGTACGCGTTCCGCGTCTTCCAGCCCTACCGCGCGCGCCGTAAGGTGAGCATCTTCGGGTCGGCTCGGATGTCTGGAGATCATCCCCTGTATGCGCTCGCGCGCAGCTTTGCACGGCTGCTCAGCGAGCGGGGCTTCATGGTGATCACCGGCGCGGGCGACGGCATCATGCGGGCCGCGAACGAGGGCGCGGGGCGGGACAATAGCTTCGGCGTCAACATCCTGCTTCCGTTCGAGCAGGGCGCCAACCCCGCGATCATCGACGATCCGAAGTTGATTACCTTCAAATACTTTTTCAGCCGAAAACTCTTTTTCGTCCGTGAATCCCATGCCAGCGCCATCTTTCCCGGTGGGTACGGAACGCACGATGAAGCCTTCGAAGTCCTGACATTGCTGCAGACTCGGAAAAATAATCCTCATCCGGTCGTGCTGATTGACGTGCCGGGCGGCACCTACTGGCGGAAATGGGAAGACTTTGTGCGGGAGAACATGCTGAGCAATAAGTTGATTTCGCCGGAGGATCTCAATCTCTTCCGCATCGTGGATTCGGCTGAGGAGGCGGTCGCTGAAATCGAGCGGTTCTACCGGACCTATCACTCCAGCCGATTTGTGAAAGGCCTGCTTGTGGTGAGGTTGCAACGGCGTTTGACGCCCGGGCAGGTGGATGCGCTGAACCAGCAGTTCGCCCACCTGTGCCCGGACGGCAAAATCGAACAGAGAGACGCCTTACCCCAGGAGTCTGACGAACCGGAACTCTTGGCGCTCCCGCGCCTGGTCGTTCCGTACAACCGGCGGAGCGGCGGCATACTGCACCACCAACTCATCGCGGCCATCAACGACCTGCCGGATCATTCGCCGGCCGAGGGCTAACAGCGTAGCGTCATCGAGCTGGTGCTGCTAGATGCCCCGAAGAACTTTTTGGAGAACTCCTCCACGACCGCCGGGTCATACCCCTTGCAACTGAAAATGTCCAGGTAGGCGCGGTTCGTATCGTTGGCGAAGTGCCCGCTGATCAGCGAGGTCTCGATCAGCTGGATCATCGAGTAGCCCGCCACCCGCCCGTCGCCGAAATGGACGATCTGGCAGTCTCCGTATCGTTTCATGCCGATCAGGTCGCACAGCGCAACAACATACGCTTTGATCTTGGCGCGGCTCTTGATCGTCGTGGGGTTGCAGTCTTGGAGGTCTACAGAAGTGGAGAGGCCCCAAGCCTTCCCTTCTCCCACAAGCTCCTCTGAGCCGATCGGAGAAAGAGTTGGGGCCATCGTTGGCAAGATACTTTCAGCATTGGCAAGTGCGTTCATCGATAGAGATCACCTCCCGGTTAAAGTTGAGTGACATATCTGATTGGGGACGCACTATAACACAGATTCGTGGATGTCTAGCGATTGTATGAACTTTTTTTTCATGGGGTATCGGCAGTGACGTGCGAGAGGGGAGCGGATTTTTCAGAAATCGAGCTTCGGGGTGTAGTCGGCGATCCGCGTGTGGGCTTCCTGCACGCTCATCTTTCCAAGTTCCACCTGGCGCCGCACCCAGAGTTCGTGTTGCGTTTTCAATTGCGCGATCTGCCGCCGCTCCAGCGCGCCGCCGCCCATCGTCCAGATGGAGGTGTACATCGTGTCCTGTTGGGCGGGCAGCAGGCCGGCCTGTCCGAGCACCGCCTTCTCGTCAAAAATCGGTGAGTCCCAGGTCCAGTCGCGGTCATAGGAGGACGTGGTTGCACATGCCGCGAGAAGCACCAGGACCAATAAAAGAGGGGAGCCGCGAGTCATGGAGGCAAGAATAGCCGGGCGAGGCTATCGAATCAAGGAGACAGAACCTCAGTGAGGATCCGGGCTGAATCCACGTCGGAGTGTTTGCTCGCTCGTCACCGTGGCGGTCATGAACTGAAGTAAGTAGTCCGGGCCTCCGGCCTTGGCGCCGATGCCCGACAGCCGGCCGCCTCCGAACGGCTGGCGTCCGACCAACGCTCCGGTGATCCCTCGGTTGATATAGAGATTGCCGACCAGGAACTCTTCCCTGGCGCGTGCGATGTGATGCGGGCTTCTGGAGTAGAGGCCGCCGGTGAGCGCGTAATCGGAAGCGTTGGCGAGCGCGAGGGCCTCGTCGTAATCGCGGGCACGTAGGATGGCCAGTACCGGCGCGAAAATCTCTTCCTGCGCCAGACGATGCTCCGGGCGGATGCCGGTGAAGATTGCCGAGCCGACGAAGTTCGGGCCGGGACGATGATCGAGGTCCGGCAGCAGAGCCGGTGTCCCTTCTTTTCGGCCGATCTCGATGTACTCAAGTGTCTTCTGCACCGCCCGCCCGTCAATCAGCGGACCGAGCGTGACGCCGGGATCCACTGGATCTCCCGTCCGAACGCTTCGCACGGCTTCCACGAGACGTTCGACGAACGCGTCATGGATGGAGTCCAACAAGATCAACCTGGAGCAGGCGGAGCATTTTTGGCCCTGATAGCCGAGAAATGAGGCGAGGACGCCTACAACCGCCTCGTCGAAGTCCGCCGTGTCGTCTACAATCATTGCGTTCTTGCCGCCCATTTCGGCGATGACCTTCTTGACCTCGCGCTGGCCTGGCCGGAGACGCGCCGCTTCGGCGATGATCTCGAGCCCGACGGCTTTGGAACCCGTAAACGCGACGATCGGCACATTGGGGTGGCTGACAAGGCGACGTCCGACCTCCGGCTCGCCGGCGAAGAACTGTAGGACGCCATCCGGCAGGCCTGCCTCATGAAACGCCTCGACGAGGGCATGGCCGATCACGGGGGCGCGCTCCGACGGCTTATAGATGACGGCGTTGCCTGTCACAAGCGCTGCCGAGACCATGCCGGTCGGGATCGCCAGCGGAAAGTTCCAGGGAGACAGCACAGCGGCCACACCGCGCGGCCGGTAGCTGAGATGGTTCAACTCTCCCGGATGCCGGCCCAGACGAATCGGCTCGGCCAATCGCCGCATCTCATCGGCGTAATACATGAGGAAGTCGATCGCCTCGGCGACGTCGCCATCGGCTTCCCGCCATGCCTTGCCGACTTCACGGACCTCCAGCGCCGCAATCTCGAAACGCCGGCGTCGGAGGAGATCGGCGGTGTTTTCGAGGACCTTGATGCGATCTGCCGCCGGAAGACGCCCCCAGGCATACCCGCTCTTGTGTGCACGCGCGACCGCAGTCTCTACGTCCTCCGGGGCGGCGGCGGTGATGACGCCGATCACTTCGGAAGGCCGCGCCGGATTTCGGGATGTCAGCGTCGGTCTCGACACGCCGGGTGCCGGGACGAAGGCCAAGGCCAGTCGGCGATCCAACTTTACGGATGCAAGCGCCGACTTCATCGCTGCCCGGGCGGTTGCCTTCGAAAAATCCGTGGGGGGTTCGTTGGTGAATTGTCGGGCGTCGTGATCGGACGGTGCAGCTTCCTCGCGAACGGGTGCCGGCGGCCTCAGCAATTCATCCAGACTCTGGTTCCCCATGAACTGCCGGCGGAGGATGGATTGATTGGCGGTGTTTTCCAACAGGCGGCGGACGAGATACGCCATGCCGGAGATGAGTTCGCCCAACGGCGCATAGATGCGAAGCCGGTAGCCCGCCTTCACGACCGCATTCTGCAAGGGTTCCGCCATCCCATGCAGCATCTGAATCTCGATGGCCAGCTTGTCCAAGCCCTGGCGTTCGGCTTCCGCCATCGCCAACGCGACATGGCGCAGGTTATGCGTGCCGAAGGAGGGGCGGAGCACATCGGCGTTTTCCAGCAGGAACGGCGTCAGGCGCTCATAGCATGCATCGGTTTCGTCCTTGTGTGCATAGACAGGAATCGGCCAGCCACGCTGCAGGTGCACGATGGTTTCATAGTCCCAGTACGCGCCCTTGATCAGCCGGATGCCGAACGGGCTGCCGCGCGCCCGCGTCCACGCGAGCAAATCCCTGGCATCCTGCTCCGTATCTTTGAGGTAGGCCTGCAGGGCGACCTCCGCGTGCGGGTAGCTGCGGAATTCATCTTCCATGAACAGCCGTCGGAGTATGGTCAGCGTGAGGTCCTTCCATGCATATTGCTCCATGTCGAATGTGACCGCGACGCCCAGCCGTGCGGCGCTCCTGAGGATCGGTCGAAGCCGCCGCGCGACCGTTTCATAACACCCGTCCGGGTCCACGGGATCGAACTGCGAGGACAAAGCGGAGAGCTTGATGGACACTTGGCCGCGCGCGATCGGCCCCAGATGGTCAGTCTCGAGCAGCGAATTGGCAGGCCAGGCTGCGGCCGTCTCGGCAAGCGCGGTCACGGCCTGCATATAGCGCTCCGCGTAGGCTTCAGCTTCGCGCTCAGAGACCACGGCCTCGCCGAGAAGGTCCACCGAGTGGGCGATGCCGTGCTTCCACAGTTCCGTCACGGCAGGGAGCACGTCCTTCAGGTCGGCGCCCGCGATGAACTGGTTGCTCATCTGAAGGGTTTGGGCGGTGATCGCGTCTGCCGTGAGCCCTGCGCCCAATCCGATCGAGGAGAGGGCCTTCATACCCCACCGCATGAGCGAGCCGCCTCCAGGGGCTTCCTGAGGCATACCGCTTTCGCCGAAATACTCCGCGACCAGGCGTTTGGTCTGCGCGGGGGTTTTCAGTGTCGGCAGAACGTCAATGAAACGGAAGAGCTGGACCTTGAACGTGTCGTCCTTGATGGCCCATTCCATGAGCCGGCCGCTCCACCAGGAGCGGTCGAACAGGCGGGGCGAGGCGGAGGAAGCTTCAGTATAAAGAGGTTCGGCGTGTTTGGTGATATCGGCTTCGGTGGCGAGCTGCCGGACCATGTCCATATTATACTCTTCATTCACGGCATCCCGGCGGTCTTGAAAAGCTCGCGGGCCGTACGATAGACTCCTTTTCATGGCTGAAATTCCTGTTTTTACGATCAATACCGGACAACAGAAGAAGGAGCCCAAGCTTTTCTTCACCCGCGTGTTCTGCCTTCGGAAAGAGTCGCCCCCGCTGGCTCTGCTCATTGAGTTTCTGAAAGCCAAGAAGCTCACCCCTATCCTGCCAAAGGAAGTGGACGACAAGCTGCTGAATGTGTGGAACTGGGTGGGGGTCGAGCTCACCTACAACAAGGACCGGGCGCCCATTCTCCTGACCTGCGTGCGTAAGGACAGCGCGCAAGGTGAGATTTTCGATCAGGATATTCAGGGGCTGTTGAACTTTGCGGAGGCCCACCGCGAACTCGACAATTGGCAGGTCGTGGATCAGTTGCGCGGGTGCCGCTTCTATGTCGCGACGATCCTGGACAAGAACGATATCACCGAAGAAGGGTACGATTTTAACGGCTGGATCCTTCAATTCTTCCAGGAGAACTGCAACGGCATGGTGCAGATTGACGGACAGGGCTTCTTCGATGCCGAAGGCGAGGTCCTGCTCGAACTTCCGTCAATTGACGACGATGTGCCGGAGCCCAAAGAGCCCGCGCATTAGCTTCTGACACAGCATTTGTTACCCTGAACCTTTTGCTGTCATTCTGAGCGCAGCCGAAGAATCTCTCTTTCTCCATCATGACCTCCTTCATTCCCGTCAGCTCCCTGCATCAACAGGCATCGCACTGGTTCGATCGCGCCCGCGCGGCCGTACTCGACGAGCTCCCGTGCCGTCGCGGTTGCAGTCGCTGCTGTATCGGAACATTCGCCATTACGGTATTGGATATGGATGAACTCGCACGTGGAATGGCGACTCTGCCGGCGTTGGTTCGTGCGGACATTGTGCGGCGCGCGAAGGAGCAAGTCGTGATGATGCAAGCTGGGTTTGAACATCTCACCACGTCGCCGTTTCTGGATGCTTGGAGTGAGCACAAGCAGGACGATCTGGCCGCGGTCTTCGCCGAGCTTCCATGTCCGGCACTTGATGGGGATGGCACCTGCGGCGTCTATGCCTTTCGCCCCGGCCGCATGATGGGCATCCCGGTCAGCACGAATGACTCCATAGAAGGCGCGTGCGAAGTACAGATCGCGGTGCCCATTCTCCGCGTACCGGCCGCATTGCGGGAGGAAGAAGATTGCCTTGCCGAGCGCGAAGCGATGGAGCTTGCGGCGTTGCAAAACCGTCTGCCGATAAGCGGAGAGGAAGTGCTGCTCGCGTATGGATTTCTTGGTGATTTGATACGCCGCTAATCTGGACACGTTCGTAAATGGTGTGTTAAGGTTGCGCTTCGCTGATTGGACGCGCCTGTAGCTCAGTGGATAGAGCATCAGCCTCCGGAGCTGAGGGCCACAGGTTCAAATACTGTCAGGCGCACCATTCGAAACCTTCCTGTTCCCGGTGGGCCGTTAGCTCAGTTGGTAGAGCAGCTGACTCTTAATCAGCGGGCCGCAGGTTCGATCCCTGCACGGCCCACCAAAAATAAAACAGTTACAATTTGAGGGGCATTTCGAGGTGCGGTTTAGATAGAGCGGTTGTCAGTACGCGATGGCGAATTCGACCCGTCCGTCGCCGGCTGCGCCGATACCTGCATACCTTTCACTCACGACCAACCGCTCGGGCGGAACCGTCGCGAGGCGGAGGAGCGTCTCGCTGGCCACTTTCACCCGGCGCACATTCAGCGCCTGCACGGCATCCTCCGGTATCTCCTCCTCCTTGCGCAACGCCGCAATCATCTCGTCCATCGTTTTGGGCAGGCGGTGCTTGGGAAAACGTTCCATAAACAGGTAGGTCATCGCCGCCGACAGTTCGGTGAGGAGCTGCTTGCGTTCACGTTCCTGTGCCCGGCTGATAATCCGCTGCGTCTTGAGGCTTTCGACATCGGGCCTGCTGATCACGGGCGACAAGCTCAGCCGGATGGACGGTGAGCCCCGTAAAAATTCTGCGAGATGTGTTAGTTGCGTCTGCGAATCCGGTGTGATCTCGACCGTCCCAGGCTCAAAGCGGATGGGTTCAATTTTGATGGTTTCGATCTTGTTCTCGTTCCCGGTGAACAATTTCCCGATGAACTTAAAGGGCGCTGCGATCAGCTTCACAATCGTGTTCCGCACCGTATTCCAGATCGCCTCGCTGAAACTGAAATTCGGCGCACTCAGTGTCCCGCTAATGGGCAGCGACACGTGAATCTTGCCGTGGACATCTTTCATGAGGTCCACCAACAGTCCGAGCGGAAGCCCGATCCGCCGTTGGACGATGTCATCCTCGCTTGCCCGAGCGACCCGTAAATCATCCACGGTGATCTCATTGCTGGCTTCCAGCGCGCCGCCTTCGATGTGATAGTGCACGTTCGTGGTGAGCGCCCCGCCGCGCGCGATCCAACTCAGCACCCGGTCCATGTATGGATTGGTGCTCGGAATGGCAAAATTAGTGAGAGTCCCCCCCAGGTCCACAAACAAATCCTTGCCGAACGGTTCCACCGCACCTTTCAGGTCGAGCGCCCCGCCGCTGCCCACCACGGCTTGGACCATGACTCGGCTTTCCTGTCTGGAGGCGCTGTTCAGCCCCTTTACGCGAACCGAGAGCGCCGAGAGTTCTTCCGAATAGCTTGGCGACGTGGAGCGATCCGTGAACCGGAGGCTGCCTTCCTCGACATACAGCTCGTCGAGCACTATCACCTGCGCGGGTCCGGCTGTCGCAGCGGTGCCGGTGGTCGTCGAGGTCTTCGTTGGGGCCGTATCGTGCGGAGCCGGGGTTGGCTTCAAAATCTGCTGCCACTGAAAGCCGCCGTCTGTATCACGGTCGACCACGGCAGACAGCCGCTTGAGCGTGATGCGTTTCGCGGCGATCTGGGAAGGCCAATTGACCACGATCCCCGCCACATTCACGGATGGAATCGTCAACAGCGGGCGGTTCACCGGTCCCAATGTGAAGTTCTTCACGCCGGCGTGGCCTTCAACATTGATCCGCATCGGTGCATCACCCGACACTGCGATCGTGAGGTCTGCCTGCCCGGCCCCCGCCGCCCGGACTGTGAGGGGCAGGTACGACTGATAAGGTGTGAGATCTACGGCCTCCATCACGGCGCGCAGGCTGGCTTGCAGAGGATCCAAGGCGATCGTCCCCGATGCGGAGAGACGGCCGGCGTTCGGCAGACCGGCCGCCAGGGTCACCGGTGCGGGTTTTTGCCATGGCCAGGTGGCATTGTCGAACGTCAGTTTGATGCCGTCCACATTGAACCGGGCCAGTGGCGTCACATCCGCATCAATGACCGTCGCCTGTCCAGTGAGTTCAATATGCTTGACCAGAATGCCGTCGCGGCTACTCGAAACCCGCATGACCGCCGCCTTCAGGTGCGGCACGGACACGAACGGCGCGTCCTGCCCCTGGCGGAAGACATGCACCTTCTCGATGTCGAAATCGCCGCTCATGAGAATGCCGCTCTCTTCCCCATAGTCAACCGTCAACTGTGCGCTCAGGCTGTCTCCCTCCACCCGGAACCGTCCCTGTTGTTCGAGATACGGCAATACCGACTTCAAGCCAAAGCCCTGAAAGGCGATGGCGATGCTGGCATTGGTCGGCACGAACCGGAGGTGATTGAGGGTTAACGCAATCGGCGTCTTGCCCACTGCAAACGCGATGGTGGCGGTCCCTTCCTCTGCGATCGCCGTGGTGGAAAGATTCTTGGACTCGATTGAGAGGTTGTCCGCCTGCCAGGTTTGATGAGACGGGACGACCAGATCCTTGAGAACCAAGGTGCCCTCTGTCAATTGAAAGCGATCGATGGTGATGCCCAATGGCCCGCTCTTGCTCGCCGGCTGTGGGGTGAGCAGGTCCGAGAAGTTGAACGCGCGAGGCCCGGTTCTGACCAGCCTGACCGTCGGCCCGCGCAAATCCAGCTCTGCCAATTGGATGTGCCCTTTCAGCAGAGGGAGGAACCGGACATGTGCCTCCAGGTGCTCGAACTGCACAAACGGCTCCGACGATCCTTTATCGGCCAGCGCGAATTTTTTGACGGCGATTCGCCGGGTAAACAGATTGAGATTCACATCTTGAATAGTGACGTCCCGGCCGGTCGCGGCCCTGATCTGCGTGCTGGCGATGCGCTTGACGATGTGCGGAAGGATGGCGAGCGTGATGACGCTCACGACGATCGCAAGAAGCCCGAGCGAGAGGATGATCCAAGAGCGGCGGTGCATAGTACCGTTCATACCACATCATGATACCGGCGGGATAAGACACGTACGGTGCATAGAAACATCGACAACTCCCGGAAGTTTTTAGCCTAAAGAAAGGGACGAGCTCAGAGTGCTGTCACAATTGACAGCTAAGGGATCCTAGGACGCTTGAAGGGCTACTCATGGGGAATCACGTGTGCCCAAGATTGTCCCAATGGGCAGCCACAAATATCGTAAAATTATTAGTTGTTTCGATTACTTATAAAATTATGTGAGACTTTCGATGGCCGCCGGCAGTTCACCGTCGAACTCGGCATCTTCCTCCAAGTACGCCTCATTGAGGTTTTCACCGCGTTGAAGAAGTCGGCCGAAGATGTTATGTGAGGCTGTTCGACAGACGGCCACGGTCCAACGCGGACCATAACTCGAAAGGTTGGATTCACACGGAGGAAATGTGAGACAGGAGGTCAAGCGATGCCGACGTACGATTATAAGTGCTTGGATTGCGCGAAAGAATCTGTGGTGTTCTTGAGCCTGAAAGACCGCGAAAGCGGTGCGGCGAAGTGTCCAGCTTGCGGCAGCAAGAATATGGTCCAGCAGTTCACGGAGTTCATGGCCCAAACGGGAAAGAAGAGTTGAGGGGTCTCAACGTAGGCCGTTTAGCCATTTTTCCCTGCCGTATAACTCTTTCGTGGCATAGACTCCCTTAGGCTTTAGGCTTAGCCTGAGACATGGATATCTGGGCGGATCTCACCCTGCCCCAGATCGTGCTGGGGCTTCTCGGGACGCTGCTTCTGCTAGTCTCGTTCTCAGGTTTATCGTCGCGGGAGCGATGGCATCTGTCCCACTTTCATCTTCCCCACTTATTAAGTAGCCTCACCAAACACAGACTGTTCTTCCACCATCGTCTGTAGATGTCCGCATACGATGTCGCGATAGTGGGTGGCGGCATCGTCGGCCTGTCTATTGGCTGGGCCATCACGCGCCGTCATCCGAAAGCCAGGATCCTCGTCCTGGAAAAGGAGCGGCGCTGGGGCCACCACCAGACGGGAAACAACAGCGGAGAGATCCACTCCGGGATCTATTACCAACCCGGTAGCCTCAAAGCGCAATTTTGCCGGGATGGCAATCAAGCCATGGTGAACTTCTGCCACGAGTACGGAATTCCACACGAAGTATGCGGCAAGGTGATCGTGGCAACCGAACAAAAGGAATTACCTCGCCTGGAAGGGCTCTACCAGCGCAGCCGGCTCAATGGCATTGAAGCCATGAAGCTCGGCCCGGAGGCGATCAAGGAGATCGAGCCGCATTGTACCGGTTTGGCGGGGCTGCGTGTCCCCAGCACGGCCATCGTCAACTACCGGCAGGTGGCGGAGACCTTTGCCGCGCTCATTCAGAAGGGGAATGGAGAATTACAGCTCGACACGGAAGTCCGGCAGATCACCGTGCTGCCCACGTCTCTTCGGATCGAGAGCCCCTCAGCGACGTACCAAACACAGTTCCTCATCAATTGTGGCGGGCTTCACTGTGATCGTATCGCCCGCCTCATGGGCGTTCAGACCGGCATGCGGATCATCCCGATCCGGGGGCAGTACTATCTGTTAAGCGCAGAGAAGCAGCACCTGGTCAAAACGTTAATCTACCCCGTGCCCAATCCCCGGTATCCGTTCCTGGGGGCGCATTTTAATCGGCTGCTGAGCGGAGATGTGCGAGTGGGGCCGAATGCCGTCGTCGCCTTCAAGCGAGAAGGCTACCGGAAGAAACAGGTAGACCTTCGAGACTCGATGGAGCTGCTGGGCTCCCGAGCGTTTTGGATTTTTGCCGGGCGCAACTGGCGTGAAGGCGGTAAAGAAATGCTGTGCGCTCTGAGCAAGACATTGTTCCTGCGCCGCCTGCAGCGGCTGATCCCGGACATCCAGTCGAAGGATCTTGTGGAGGCCCACGCCGGCGTGCGGGCACAAGCCCTCATGGATGACGGTCGGCTGATGGACGATTTTCTGATCCTGGATGGGCCGCGTTCTCTCCATATCTGTAACGCGCCGTCGCCGGCGGCGACCGCGTCCATTCCGATCGGAGACGCGGTGGTGGATCGTCTCTCCGCGCAGGGGGTTGTCTAGGTTACTGTTTTGCGTGCGGCATGTCCTGGCGAAGGAGCGTGTGCAGACGATCGGGATAGTTTGTAAAAATGCCGTCGACTCCGGCGGCGATCAGTCTCCGCAAGCCAAACGTGCTATTCGCGGTGTAGGCGAACAGACGGAATCCGCTCTCTCGGGCCAAGTTCACCGCGGGCGTTCGTATGTCTGCACAGGGCAGATGAACGGAAATGGCGTGAAGCTGTCCTGCGAGTCGGAATGTCTCTCGAACACCGCCCGGCTGCGGGAGGATGCCCAACCATGCCTGCGGGAGCGCTGCGCGGGCCAACTCCAACATGTTCCGGTCGAACGAGGAAATCAGGACGGATTCCGGCGCCGGGTAGACGGTCAGCGCGTCACCGAGCCGATCGATCAACGCATGCCGTTGGGCCTCCGTCCCGTCGGCATTCTCTATTTTGAGTTCCAGGTTGAGCGCGACCCGTCCTCCACAGCGCAAGAGGAATTCGGCCAGCGTTGGAATGGACAGGCCGGCGAATTTCCGACTTTTCCATGATCCAACGTCAAGGTGTTTGATGTCCGTCGCGCTCAGATCGCCGATCCGAAGCGCCTTCAGCGCTCGGCGAGCGTACTGGGGCGAGCGCACCGTGCGAGCCAGATGCGCATCGTGAAAGATCACGGGGCAGGCATCGCGGCTCATCTGGACATCGACCTCCACCATGTCGGCGCCGAGATTGATGGCGGTATCGAGCGCCAGACAGGTATTTTCAGGCGCGACGCCCGACGCCCCGCGATGAGCAATGATCAGCGGAGACGGGGAAAGCTCAGGCCAGCGGCATTTTGATGATGCCATCTTCGAGCCATTCGGCTTTTCCGGCAAGAATATCCTTGGCCAGATGGTACACCGTCGTGTCGTCATCCCAACAGGACGTCCGTGTGGACAGCAACGGCGTGGGCTCGAAATCCTCTTTGACGCGCGAGCAGAAGTACGTGAGCAGGCCGTGCGCCAGCGGCCTGTCGTTGATACCCTGCTGAGAGGCGTACCATAGCGCGGACTCAACGGCCAGGAGATGCATGCTCGCCTTGGAGAAACGACGCATCAGCATTTGCTTGGGGACAAGCCGCCGCCGATGGCGCGCCGTGACGAGAAGAATCTTTCGGGCCAGCTCCCGACTCTTCTCTTCCACGAAGCGCTCCCAGGCTTCATAGGGGTGCGCGGCGCCGTTCTTGTACGCAGGCAGGCCATTGAATGAGCGGGAGACGACCTTCACAAAAAACGGGGTGGCATGCAGCATCGCCTTCACCTGCATGTCGAGAAAGGCCTGGCCCTGCTTAAAATATCCTTCCAAGCCTTCCCGTCCAATCCAGAGGTTCAAGATGCCGTTCGTGCCCTCCCAAATGAGGTTGATCAGGGAATCGCGGATCATGCGTTCGATCGGCGCAGGAATCTCGCCGCGGAGACGGAGCGAATCCGGCGTTTCAAACGCGCGTCCGCCGTATAAGCGGAACAGGTCCAGCAATGACTCCAAGAGCCACTCCGTCGCCAGGATCTTGGCGGCCGCTGATTCCAACCGCACGTCCTGCTTGGCATCCGCCCAGACCCCCGTGATCTTCACCAAGGCCTCAAGGGCGAGCACGCGCGACGCCATCGCGACAAGCTTCGATCCGATGTCGGTGTGCTCGCCGATGGGATGGTCATACTGGACACGGCTCTGCGCGCGCACCCGGGCCAACCACAGACACTTCTTCAGCACGCCCAGGCATGCCGCGGGCAGAGTGAGCCGGCCCACCGTCAGGCTTTCCAGAGCGCGCCGCAGGCCCTTGCCTTCCTCTCCCAGCCGGTTTTCCACCGGCACAAATACGTCGCGCAGATGCACTTCCCCGTTGTAGATGCCGCGAACCCCCAGAAATTCGAGACGGGCACAGCTGCACCCCGGAGAACTCGTTTCCACCACGAAGGCGCCGAACTGCCGCTCCTCCTTCGGACGATGCACCTCGTGCGGCGCCTTCACGATTTGCGCGATGACGATCAATAGAGAGGCCAAAAACTCCTTATCGCGGCGAGGCGCATTGGTCGTGTAGAGCTTGTCTGCCGTGACCCGATAGCCGATCATCTCGCCGTCTTCCTGGACGGGGATCGCATAGGATTTGATATCCCAGATATCGCACCCGGCGTCCTTTTCGGTCAGGGCAAATCCGGAAATCTCTCCCTTGGCCAGGCGCGGCAGGAATCGCTGCTTCTGCTCGAGATTGCCGACCAGCTTGACGGGCTCCGCCACGCCGATGGAGTTGTGCGCCGAGATCAGCACGGTGGTCGAGGCATCATGGCTGCCCAAAAGCGTCGCGACCGTATGGTATTCGGACTGCGAGAGGCCGAGCCCGCCGTACGCTGTTGGGATTTTGATGCCGAAAGCGCCGATCTCCCGGAACGCCGCAAACACCTCCTCGCCGATCTCCGCTTCGCGGTCGATCCGTTCCGGATCCACCTGCTCGACCAGAACGGGGCGCAGGCGCTCGACGAAGTCCGTTGCAGCCGCGCTCATCGTGGGAAGCGCATACGAGGCAAATAGACGCCGGCGCACGATACCCTCGAACAGGCCGGACATAAAACCCGTATAGGTCTTCGTGTCCCGCGAAGCCTCGGCAGCCGCCAGCGATCCCTGAAAGATTTTTTCCGCTGTTGCCATGTTAGGTGTGGACATTCTGCACGCCGACGACCAACGAGCGCGGCCTGACGCGGCGCTCGACGGACCGGTGCGAGGTTCCGGGCGGGCTGATGGCAAGCTGCTCCATCCGCGTACTCATCCGCTCCTCAATTTTCGAGAGCGAAATCGAAATGCCCTGCCGGCCCAATGCGGCGGCAAACCGCACAAACTGGTTCTTGATCATCTGGACCGCCGAGACATAGCCGCAACGGAGAAGATTGATCCGGTCTCGAAAGCTCAGGAAGGTGCGCGTGTCAAAGATCGGTGTTTCGGAAGGGTCCGGAGAGATGACGAAGAATTTATCGGGATGCTCGCGTTGGAAGAGGTCTAAGGCCAAGCTAAACCGGGCTTCGAGATTGATCCGCGAGGCCCGCTCCGCGATCGAGAGAAATCCACGGTGCCGCCCGTTCGGGAACGCGCTGTTGGTGGTGGTCGACATCGGGACCGACACGATGGCCGAATGCGGGCTCGGATGAATAATCAGCATGAAGTCAGCCGCCTTCTTCGCGGCCAAATCGAAGCAGGCGAACCGTCCGATCCCCGCATCGATATACTCGCGGCCTCCGATTCTGACCGGGCAGAAGTAGATCGGGGCCGCGGATGAGGCGGTGACCGCCTTGGAGATCGGCACCTCGCGGCGTCCCTCCTCCCCGAAGATGACGCTATGCCCGCTGTCGATATCGATCGCCGGGATGTAGAGGGCTTGCCGCAAGCCGTCAAAGGTATTGCTGAGGCCTTTCGAAGCAAATGTGGCCTCCAGGTAGCGCGCAAATGGGTCGAGCGTATAGATGCCGCCAGGAAGCGTCTCCTGGGCTTTCTCCAGGAAGTCGATAAGGCTCATCTCGCGGTAGTTTCGGACATACAGCTTGAACACGCCGCCCAATTGGTGCACCGCCCGGGCGATGCTTTTGAAGCCCTCGCCGATGGCCGGGGCAAAAATGTCTCGACGCTCGAAGTAGTACGGCGGTTCGGCCGACAGGTTGGCTCGCAGGATCTCTTCCGGTTTTACGCCATTCGCCAGCAATGCGGCCGCTGCTGACCCCGCGCTCACGCCCACGTAGAAGTCGAAATGGTTGACGCTAAACCCGTTCTCGAACAGGTCATCGAGCGCGGTCAGGGCGCCGATCTCAAACAGATAGCCGGTAAAGCCTCCGCCGGACAGCGCCAGACCTAATTTCGATTGTGTCGCCATCTCCTATCTCACCCGCCCACCCCAGCCGGCTTTGCACCCACCCACCCCGCGCCTGCCAAGACAGGCTTCTTTCCACGGAGACCGGCCCCTTCCCGATATTCCTTCAACGCTACCGATCCTTGAACTGCGGCTGCCGTTTTTCCAAAAACGCGCCGACGCCTTCTCGCTTGTCCTCGGAATCGCACAGGTCGGCGAACAACTGCGCTTCCTGAAGCAACGCTTCCGGGAGCTTCAGCTCGGCGCCTTCCCGGACGGCCCGCAGGGCGGCGCGCACTGCCACCTGACTTTTTGATGCGATCTTGCGCGCGAGCCCTTGCGCCCGGCGTAGCAGCTCCTCCGGCGGCAGGACCTGCGAGACAAGGCCAAGGGCCTTGGCTTCGGACGCCGAGATGAAATCGCCTGTCAGAATAAGCTCCAGCGCCTTGGACCGGCCCACGAGACGGGAGAGCCGTTGGGTGCCGCCGAAACCGGGGATAATCCCCAAATTAATCTCGGGCTGGCCAAGGCGGGCCCCTTCCGCCACCAGCCGCATATGGCAGCACAGGGCCAGTTCCAGTCCCCCGCCCAGACAGACGCCGTTGATCGCCGCGATCACGGGCTTCTCGAAAAGTTCGATCTTGGTGAAGATCGCCTGCCCCCGCAGGGCCATCTCCTTCCCTTCCCGGGACGACGCGATGGCGGCGAGCACTTTGATATCGGCGCCCGCAATAAAGAAG
>VBOG01000044.1 GCA_005877815.1 Nitrospirota bacterium | reverse complement strand
CCCCACGCCTTCCTGATCCAGTGTGACAAAGGGATCGGCATCCAGAATATTGTCGGGCGGTGCGCTCATCTGCAGTCCACAGGAACGGCAACTCATCGTCTTCTGATCCAGGTCCCTGGCGAGGCAGCGCGGGCAGCCATCCCGGCGGTTCATATAGAAGTTGGTAAACTTGGCCGCGTCGTCACGGGAAAATCCGAAGGTCGTCTGCGTCAGGTCGTTAGTGCCGAACGAAAAGAAATCCGCCTCTTTGGCGATCTGATCGGCCGTCACGGCGGCACGCGGAAGCTCGATCATCGTGCCGACCAGGTAACGGAATTTCGTCCGGCACCGCCGCATCGTGTCGATCGCCACTTCCGTGATGAGCTCTTTCTGAGCTTTCATTTCGGACGCCAGGCCGACCAGCGGCACCATGACCTCGGGAACAACCTTGATGCCTTCTTTCATGACTTCGCAGGCTGCTTCCATGATCGCCTGCACCTGCATCCTCGTAATCTCCGGCATCGTGATGCCGAGTCTGCAGCCGCGTAGCCCAAGCATCGGGTTGAACTCGTGCAATTCCTCCACGCGCGCAAGCTGATGCTTCTTTTGCTCGATGGCCGAGGCATCGGCGCGGTTGATTTCCATGCGGGCGATATCCACCATCAGATCCTCGCGCTTCGGAAGAAATTCGTGAAGAGGCGGATCGAGCAGACGGATGGTCACCGGGAATCCTTTCATCGCTCGATAGAGGCCGATGAAATCGCTTTTTTGCAACGGGAGCAGGCGAGCGAGTTCCTTCTCTCGATCCTCCCTCGTCCTCGCCAGAATCATGCGCTGCATGATCGGGACCCGGTCTTCGGCAAAGAACATGTGCTCCGTCCGGCATAGACCGATGCCCGCGGCTCCGAATCCACGGGCGATGGTCGCCTGATCCGGCACATCGGCATTCGCCCGTACACCAAGCGTCCTGAATTCGTCCGCCCATTTCAGCAGCGTGGCGAAGTATCGGTACTTCTCCGACTGCTCGGGGGTGAGGCGGCCCTGAATGACCTGCACCACTTCGGACTCCACGACCGGGATCTTCACGGGATATACCACCCCGGTAAAACCATTCAGCGACAGATCGTCCCCTTCTTTGAGGGTGAGCGATCCAAAGCGCACCACGCCGTCAGGGTCCACGTCCAACGCCTCACAACCCGCCACACAGACTTTTCCCATCTGCCGTGCCACGACAGCGGCATGCGAGGTCATCCCGCCCTTGGCGGTCAAGAATCCTTCGGAGGCATTCATTCCGTGGATGTCGTCGGGGCTTGTCTCGCGGCGCACCAGAATCACCCGTTCGCCTCGCGATTTCATTTCGACCGCGCGATCAGGAGTCAGGGCAATCTTGCCAGCTGCGGCGCCGGGACCTGCGGGCAGCCCTTTGCCGACAGGCTGATGCCGCGCTTCCTCTTGCGCATCGAAGACGGGATAGAGGCACTGTCCGAGTTGCTCCGGGGCGACGCGCATCACGGCTTCACGTTTGTCGATCATACCTTCTTTCACCATGTCGATCGCAATCCGGACTGCCGCGATGCCGGTCCGCTTCCCCACTCTCGTTTGCAACATATAGAGCTGGCCTTCCTGGATCGTAAATTCCAGGTCCAGCATGTCGCCGTAATGACGCTCCAGTTTTTTATAGGTGGTCATCAGCACCTGATAGGCCTTCGGCAGCGGCTTCGCCAGCGCCTCGATCGGAAGCGGCGTCCGGATGCCGGCCACCACGTCTTCTCCTTGCGCGTTGAGCAGGCATTCTCCAAAGAATGTCGGCGCCCCTGTGGCCGGGTGGCGCGTGAACGCCACCCCGGTGCCACTCGTATCGCCCATATTCCCGAATACCATCGCCACGACGTTGACCGCCGTTCCCCAGTCATCGGATATGCCGTACAACCGGCGATACGTGACGGCGCGTGCGCCATACCATGAATTGAAGACTGCGTTGATTGCCATGTTGAGTTGCTGGTAGGGATCCTCAGGGAACTCGTGCCCGGTCTCCTCTTTGACGATGTCTTTGTATCGGACAACCAGCTCCCTCAGCGCTCTGGCGTCCAGATCGGTATCCTGCGCGGCGCCGGTCTCTGCCTTCTTGTCCTTCAGGACGTCCTCGAAGCGCTCGCGCTTGAGGTCCATGACGACTGTCGCGAACATCGTGATGAAGCGCCTGTAGGCATCGTAGGCGAACCGCTCATTGCGGGTTTTTTTTATCAATCCCTGCACAGTTCGGTCGTTCAGGCCGAGGTTCAGGACAGTATCCATCATGCCCGGCATGGACGCCCGCGCGCCGGATCGCACGGAAACCAGCAGTGGATTGGCCGGAGCGCCGAATCCCGATCCCATGGCGATTTCCAGCTTCTTCATGTACTGCAAGGTCTGATCCCATAAACCGGGAGGATACTTTTTCTCTTTCTTGAAATACGCGATGCAAGCTTCGGTGGTAATCGTAAAACCGGCCGGCACCGGAATGCCCAGGTTCGTCATTTCCGCCAGGCCCGCTCCCTTCCCGCCCAACAACTCTTTCATCCCGGAGCGGCCCTCGGCTTTTCCGTTCCCAAAGAAGTAGACATATTTGGTGGTTGTCATGATGACCTCGGTTTAGTCAAGTTTGATGAGCTAAACACCTACTAACTTTCCTGGGGGGATTGGTTCAGAAATTACGGAAAAATCGCAGTAACGGCGAAACAGTTTGCGCACCTTTGTTAAGAGCGCCAAGCGATTCTTTCGAATCGCCTCATCTTCAACCATCACCATTACGGCATCAAAGAAGTTATCAATCGGCTCCTTCAGTGAGACTAGGGTTTCGAGCACTTCATGGTACTTTCGTTCCTGGAGTGAGCTTGAAACGCGGTTCTCAGTCTCTTGTAATGAATAATAAAGCTTGCGCTCGGCATCCTCCTTCAATAGTCCCTCCATAACATTGTCATCATAATACTTTTCTTTCTTGGTAATATTCACAGCTCGCTTGTAACCAATAAGCAGGGAAACGAATTCTGCTCGTTCTTTGAAGATCTGCAAAGCTTCAGCTCGATGCCGCAGATCAACTGGATTGAAGGGGTTATCTTGTGAGAATGATAAAACAGCGTCTATTAAATCCTCGGGTATTTGACAAACAACCGATAAGTAGTAGCGCAAGCGTTCGACAAAAAAGTAGTAAAGCTTCTGATCTGCATCCTCATCTGTTGGGATTCCTTGTTCTTTCACCACTTGAAGTGCTACTTCGATGAGCTGCCGAAGATCTAAGGATAAACCTGCTTCCAGAAGGATGCGAATAACGGCATAAGCATGCCTTCTCAAGGCGTATGGGTCTTGAGATCCCGAAGGAACTAACCTAACTGCGAAAAAGGATGTAACAGTATCGAGGCGATCAGCAATGGAAACTATTCTTCCCGCAAAACTTATTGGAAGAGAATCCTCCGCGGATTTAGGAAGATAATGTTCTGATATCGCATCACTAACTTCTTCATCCTCATCATCATATCGAGCGTATATCCCGCCCAGGACTCCTTGGAGATCGGGAAATTCTCTGACCATACCTGTCGTTAGATCTGCCTTACAAAGAAGGGATGCTCTGCTGCACTTAAGAACTCTATCGTGATCATGGGGAATAATAAGGGAAGGGGCAAGCACAGCCGTAATTTTTATCATACGCTGTACCTTGTCGTACACTGTCCCCAGCTTTTGATGGAAAACTATACCTTTAAGTTGTTCGACTCGGTCGACAAGCGCCCGTTTGCGGTCTTCATCGAAGAAAAATTTCGCGTCGGCTAACCTGGCCGCAAGCACCCGCTCGTTGCCCGCCCGGATGCTCGACTCCTGAGCCGCCGCCATGTTCGTCACGGTGATAAAGACGGGCAGCAGTGCGCCGTCTTCCGCGAGCAAGGAGAAATAGCCCTGATGTTCCTTCATCGCCGTCATCAGGACCTCTTTCGGAAGCACCAAATAACGCCGATCAAACTCGCCCGCGAGCGCATACGGCATCTCGACTGTATAGACCGCCTGCTCGAGCAGCGCTTCATCTCGAACCAAGCGAGCGCGCCTTTTTTTGGCGAGACGTTCCAGTTGACCAACGATCATTGATCGGCGCTGCTCGGGATCCGCGACGACTCCCGCGCTGAGTAATGACTTCACGTAAATCTTGAAGTCTGTAACTCTAAGAGCCTTATTGGATGAAAGAAATCTGTGGCCATATGTTCGATCGTTGCCGGTGATCCCCGCGTATGAAAAGCGTATCGGCTTCCTTTCGTGGACGGCCACCAACCAACGGATCGGTCGCGCAAATCGAACACCGCTTGCATTCCAGCGCATGGCTTTTGGAAAGCTCAGCTGCCCCAATAGATTCTGCAGCAGGTCGGGAAGCAATGCGGACGTTTTTCGTCCGGCCTCCCGCTTCACGGCAAAAAGATACTCACCCTTCGGAGTCGTTCGAACCTCCAATGCCGCCACAGCAAGACCGTGGGATGCAGCAAACCCTGTCGCCGCCCGTGTGGGTTGACCCTGCGCATCGAAGGCGACGGCTTTAGAAGGTCCCATCGCTTCCGTCGCCAATGGTTCCTGGAAGTCTGCCAGATCGGGCACCACGAGCGTCAGCCGGCGGGGCGTACCCAGCGTTTTGGGTTCCCCGTGGGAGATCCGCGCGTCTTTCAAAAGATGGAGGGCCCGATCCCGTACGTCACTGAGTGCGGAAGGGATGAACTGTGACGGGAGTTCTTCCGTGCCGATTTCGAAAAGAAGTTCCTGGGATCGGGGGTTGGCGCGTGGCGTCGCTCGGCGAGAAGGCGTCCGCCGGCTCATACCCCAACACTCTTGACCGCTCGCGAGCGATGGAGAAGAGGAAACCCTTGCGCCTCTCTGGTCTGGATATATCCCTCGGCGCAGAGCCGGGCCAACGCACGCACCCGAGCGATGAAGCCGGTGCGTTCAGCGACGCTCAATGCGCCGCGCGCATCGAGCACATTGAAGAGATGCGATGTTTTCATACAACAATCGTAGGCAGGCAGCACCAAGCCTTCTGCTGCGAGGGCCTTGCCCTCCGCCTCATAGGCCGCAAACGAGCTTCTGAGCGCCGCGACGTCCGCGCGCTCAAAGTTGTACTTGGAAAATTGGACCTCGTCCTCGTGATGAAGATCGCCGTAGGTCACACCCTCCGCCCAGACGAGGTCATACACGTTTTCCATGCCTTGAAGATACATGGCGATCCGTTCTGTGCCGTAGGTGATTTCAGCCGACACCGGATTCAGTTCGATCCCGCCAACTTCCTGAAAATAGGTGAACTGCGTGATCTCCATGCCGTCGAGGCGCACCTCCCAGCCCAATCCCCAGGCCCCCAGCGTCGGCGATTCCCAGTCGTCCTGAACGAAGCGGATGTCGTGCTGCTTGGGGTTGATGCCGACGGTCCGCAAACTTTCCACGTATAGATCCTGAACATCGGCGGGCGCGGGCTTGAGGATGACCTGGTATTGATAGTAATGCTGGAGGCGGTTCGGATTGTCACCGTACCGCCCATCCGTCGGACGCCGGCATGGTTGGACATATGCGGACCGCCATGGTTCGGGGCCTAGCACCCTGAGGAAGGTGGCAGGATGAAAAGTTCCGGCCCCGACTTCAAGATCATAGGGTTGATGGATCACGCATCCGCGAGCCGCCCAAAACTTCTGGAGAGAAAAGAGCAAGTCTTGAAGCGTCACCTAGGGCTCCGTATGTAGGAAGGATCAGGATTGACGGTAACAAATGGCCTCAATTGTTGTCAATCCAACGAACGCGTCTTCATTGACTGTCGGAATCGTTTTTGTTAGTGTTCCGGCTTTCTGTACGCCTCTTCCCTCTTCCTAAAAAAAGGAGAACCACCGTGGCGTCCCAAGCCCTCCTCCAGACCCTGCAGAACAAGGCTGCTCAATTGCGCATTTTAAGTGTTCGTTCCACGACTGAGGCCGGCAGCGGTCATCCGACGAGTTCGTGCTCCGCGGCCGACATCGTGGCGACGTTGTTTTACTCCGTCATGCGCTACGATCCCAAGAAGCCGAAGAACCCGAACAATGATCGATTTGTCTTATCCAAAGGCCATGCCGCGCCCGTGTTGTATGCGGCATGGGCCGAAGCGGGCGCCTTCGATCCCAAGGAAGTGTTGCGGTTGAGAACGCTCGATTGCGATTTGGAAGGTCATCCGACGCCCCGGCTGGACTTTGTGGACGTGGCGACCGGCTCCCTAGGACAGGGCCTGTCGGCGGGCATCGGCCTGGCTTTGAACGCCAAATATCTGGACCACTCCAGCTACCGCACATATGTGCTGATGGGCGACGGCGAATCTGTCGAAGGCTCAGTCTGGGAGGCCGCAGAGTTAGCCCGGCACTTCAAGCTCGACAATCTGTGCGCCATCATTGACATCAATCGCCTTGGCCAGAGCGATCCCACAATGCTCCAACATGATGTGGATGCTTACAATGCCCGTTGGAGCGGATTCGGGTGGCACGCCATCGAGGTGGACGGCCATGACATCAACGCCCTTCTTGCCGCGTTTGACGAGGCGACCAAAATGAAAGCGCGGCCGACGATTCTTCTTGCGCGCACGTTGAAAGGCAAAGGGGTCTCATTTGTCGAAGACAAGATGGATTGGCATGGGAAGGCATTTAAGAAGGGCGAAGAAGCCGACAAAGCACTCGCCGAACTGAACAAGCAGCTCATCCCCGACGCTGTGGCGCCCCAAACGCGCCTGCCGGTGACCAATGGAAAAACGTTGGGTGCCGCGCGGCCCTTGCCTCCTCCCGACTATTCAGCGAAAGATTCCGTGGCCACTCGAGAAGCCTTCGGAACCGCCTTGGCGAAACTCGGCGAAGTGAATCCTCGCGTGATCGCTCTGGATGCGGATGTGAAAAATTCTACCTTCACCGACCGGTTCGGCAAGCAGTTTCCCGAGCGATTCTTCGAAAACTTTATCGCCGAGCAGAACATGGTGGGCGCAGCGGTCGGGCTTGCCAGCCAGGGGAAGATTCCCTTCGTCGCCACCTTTGCGTGTTTTCTCACACGAGCCTATGACTTTATCCGCATGGCGGCCATCAGCCGGTCCAACGTCAAGCTCATGGGATCGCATGTCGGTGTCTCGATCGGTGAGGATGGTCCCTCTCAGATGGGACTCGAGGATATCGCCATGATGGCGGCCCAACCGGGCGTCGTGGTCCTCTATCCCTCGGATGCCGTCTGCACGCACTGGCTGACAGGCCTGGCGGCGGAGCATCAGGGACTCGTCTACATCCGCACGGGTCGGCCCAAGACGCCGATCCTCTACAAGAACGATGAGCGGTTCACGATCGGCGGATCAAAAATCTTGCGGCAAAGCGGAAATGATCGCGTCACCGTGATCGCAGCAGGTGTCACACTGTTTGAGGCCCTGAAGGCGTATGACGAGCTCGCGAAACAGAATGTCGCAATCCGCGTCGTCGATCTGTACAGCATCGCCCCCATTGACCGCGCCACATTGCTCGCGTGCGCGCGCGAGACCCACAACACGCTGATTACGGTGGAAGATCACTATGCGCACGGCGGAATCGGCGATGCCGTCCTCTCGGCCGTGAGTGCCGAAGGCGTCAAAGTCCATAAGATGGCCGTGACCGAGATTGCACATAGCGGGAAACCCGACGAATTGGTAGACCGTTATGGCATCAGCGCGCGCCATATCGTGGAGAAGGTGAAGAAGCTCGCATCTTAACGGCGGGTCCTGCCACCGCATTATCCAAGCAGTAGTCAGGAGAGATTCAGCACCAGCAGTTTGATCTCGGTCATTGCTTCGATCGCGTAACGGACACCCTCGCGCCCAAGACCTGAGTCCTTCACCCCGCCATACGGCATATGGTCGGCACGGAACGTGGGAATCTCATTGATGAGAACCGCGCCGACGTCCAGATCCTTGAACGCCTGAAACGCCTTGTTGATGTCTCGAGTAAATACGCCCGCCTGCAAGCCATATGGCGAGTCATTGATGCCGGCCAGTGCGTCGTTGAACTTCACGTAGGGCGTGACCGTCACCACCGGCCCGAAGACTTCCTGACAGCTCACCTTCATCTCAGGCGCCACATCTGTCAACACGGTCGCTTCAACCATGCTTCCGTGCCTTTTCCCGCCGATATGCACGTTTGCTCCCATCGCGGTCGCCTCTTTGATCCAGGCTTCCACACGTTTGGCGGCGTGCTCATCAATGAGCGGTCCGATCACGGTGGTGTCGTCGGCCGGGTTCCCGGTTTTCAAGGCTCCAACCCGTTGGATCAGGTGATCGAGGAAGGCTTGATAGACCGATTCATGGGCATAGATACGTTGGACTGAGATGCAGGTCTGACCCGAATAGGCATAGCCGCCGGCGGCACAGCGGTCTGCTGCATGATCGAGGTCTGCATCGGACTCCACGATCACGCCCGCATTCCCGCCCAGCTCCAATACAACGCGCTTTTTTCCGGCCTTGCTCTTGAGCATCCAGCCGACGGCCGCACTCCCGGTAAAACTGACCATCTTGAACCGCTCGTCCATGACCATCTGCTCGGCAAGCGCATTGGTGCAAGGCAGGATGCTCACCATGCCGGAAGGCAGGCCGGCTTGCAGAATGACCTCGCCCAGCAGCAACGAAGTCAGCGGCGTCTGCGGCGCGGGTTTGAGGACGATGGGATTGCCGGCCGCCAACGCGGGCGCAACCTTGTGGGCCACGAGGTTCAGCGGAAAATTGAACGGTGTGATGCCGAGGATCGGACCAATGGGGACGCGGCGAGATATGGCAAGGTGATGATCCGTGCCAGGCGTGATATCCAGTGGAATGACTTCGCCGGGGATTCGCTTCGCTTCCTCCGCAGCCACCGCGAAGGTCGTGATGGCCCGCCCGACTTCCCGCCGGGCATCGGTGATAGGTTTCCCGGACTCCGAGGTGAGACAGCGGGCAAACTCCTCCTGGCGGGTCCTCATCTCACCGGCGATCTTCTGCAATGCGAGGGAACGAGCGTGTGCCGGCAGCTTACGGCTGACCGCGAACGCGGAAACCGCTGCGCGAATGGCTTCCTCGGCCTCTGCTTTTCCGGCCAGACAGACGTCCGCCAAACCCTCGCTGTTGAACGGATTGTGGATCGGACGCGTGGCCCCAGTCTCCACCCACCGTCCGGCAATCAACATTGCGCGCCGCATCACCATCGTCATCACCGTCACGTATTATGATGGATTGGGAGCGACAAACACCAGTACCGTCAAGCGCTGCTGTGTGTGGTTGCGGACGCCGTGTTCCTGACCCGCAGGTGCCATGACTCCCTGCCCAGGACTCAGCACCGCATCTTCGGTGCCGATCTGGAAAGTCCCCTGGCCATCGAGCACGATGTACACCTTGTCTTGATCACCATGGATATGCCCTTTCTGCGCTTGCCCAGGCTCAAACCCATAGACATCGCAAAACAACCGCGAGGTCTGAAAGAGATTGTTCTTCTTCATCTTCTCTGCAGAAAACTGCTTGAAGTCCTCGAGCTTCACGATCTTCATGGTCGACCTGCTTTTTTCATTGTCTTGCGAGCCTCTACCGCCTCAATGACCGGCTCAACGGACACCAAATGCCGTTGCATGCCGAGTTGTTCCGGCGGAACCCCCATCGCCAGACCCAGCATCTGGGGAAGATGTAAGACCGGCAATTCCAGGCGTGCATTGACCGTCCTCCCCGCGCGCTCCTGGTAGATATCCAAACTCATATGGCAGAGCGGGCACGGTGTGACCATCATGTCGGCGCCGGCGTCCTTCGCCTCTTTCAGATTCGTCCCGTTCATGGTCAGGGCGATGTTCTCTTTCTCGAGGATGATAGGAAAGCCGCAGCATTTGACTTTTCCGGCATACTCCACGGGCTCCGCTCCCACTGCCCGTATCAGCGTTTCCATCGACGTCGGATGTTCGGGATCATCAAATCCTACATCCCAGGATGGTCGAAGAATGTAGCACCCATAAAAGGGCGCGATATGGAGGTCGCCGAGCGTAATCTGTACTTCATCCTTCAGTCTCTCCATTCCGACTTCGCGCACGACGATCCACAGCAGATGTTTGACCTGCACCATGCCGCTGTAGACCAGACCTTCGGGTGCCAGCAACCGATTCACGCGTGCGAGAAGAGCCGGATCGCTTTTGAGCCTTCGGTTGGCGCCGCCCATGACTCCCTGACAGGTCCCGCAGATCGTCATGATGTCGAGACCCAGCCCTTCCGCTTGGGCGAATGTGCGTGCGCTGAGCGCGAGCGCTCCTTCAGGGTCTGCCTCCCCCACCACTCCGGCACCACAGCAGGAGGATGCGGTCAATTCCGTGACTTCAATCCCAAGCCGTCCGATGATCGCCATCGTGGATTGAAACAACTCTGGCGTGGCTCCTTTGGCGGCGCAGCCTGGATAGAGCGCGTACTTCACACAGGTCCCCCACGGGTCGGCCGTGTCAGGATGCGACGTACATGCTCGACGCCTTGAATCGGCGGGTGCAGCGGATTCGGCACCTTGCCTTTCAGCAACATGCGAATGCCGAGCGGCATGATCTGCGCAAGGCGCGTGAGATGAAGGCCGACCACCTTGAGCGGCATGATGGCTTCATTCAGCCGACCGAAGCGGGCGACGAGTTGTTTGAAGCCCAGTACGTGACGCGCGCCGCCGGTCTGCGTGAACCCCGCTTCGATGGCGGCTCGGCGCAATCGAATGATCGCCTCCATGGGTTGCACGTCCTTGGGGCACACTTGAACACAGAAGTTGCATCTCGTGCAGTCCCAGATGCCGGTGGGCCGTTCAAGCACCGCGAGCCTCGCCGTTTTCGCCGCGCGGCTTTCACGAGGATCGGCGATAAAGCGATAGGCCTTTGCCAACGCCGCGGGGCCGAGAAACCCTTGGTCGGCCTCGTGCGATGTGCAGGCCGCCACGCATGCACCGCACATGATGCAGGCGTCCACATTGTGGAATTGATAGGCATCGGGCATCACCGGGAGTCCGTGATCGCTCGAACTGTCCCCGCCAAGCCACGGTGTGACCGCCCGGGTCTTGCTCCAGAACCCAGCCATGTCCACGGCCAGGTCCTTCAGGATGGGCAGGTGCCTGAGCGGTGCGATGTCGATCTTGCCATGGCGCTCCCATTCCTTCCGGATCGACGTCCGGCAGGCGAGCTTCTCCGAGCCGTTGATGGTCATCGCGCATGATCCGCAAATGGCGGACCGGCAGGAGTAGCGGAAGGTGACCCGGCCATCCAGCTCATTTTTGATGCGGATCAGCGCATCGAGCACGGTCATGCCGCGGGACACGGCGAGCCGGTACGTCTCCTGATGTGCCGCATGTTCCAGTTCGGGGTTGTACTTCGTGATGATGAACGGCAACCGCATCCCAGCTACCCGATTTCGAGGACTTTCGGGAACTGCGTGAGATTCCGGCATCCATCGTCCGTGACCAGCACCATGTCTTCGATCCGCGTCGCCCCAATCTCGGGATAATACAGCCCCGGTTCCACCGTGACGACGTGGCCGGTCTGAAGACGCGACCCGGTTCGACTGATGCGAGGCGCCTCATGGATATCAATCCCCACGCCATGGCCCGTCCCATGAAAAAAGCCCTGCATCCTGCCGTGCATCAATCCGGTCTTGAAGCCCGCGTCTTCAAAACGCCGGTTGACCTGTAAATGGATCGCTTTGCCGTCGGCGCCGTCGCGCACGGAGGCAATGGCTTCTTCCTGGGCCGCGAGCACGGCGTCATACAGCCGCTTCAGTCCCGGCCGCGCCGTGCCCTTCAGCACGGTCCGGCTCATATCCGCGAAGTACCGCGAGTGCGAATGACGCGGGAAGATATCCATGACGATCGCTTCGTGTGCCCGGAGTGGCCCTGTGCCTTCATTGTGTGGATCGCAGGCTTGCACGCCCCCCGCGATGATCGTGTGCTGACTCACGCAGTCCTGCTCCATCAGCCCGACGTTGATGATTTTCTTGATCCGCTCGGAGGTCACCGGCTCGCCGTCATGCACGATGAAGCCGTCTTTGATCGAGGCCTCTCGCAGCAGATCGATCACCTTCTGCACGGCCGATTCAACGGCGCGTTGGGCGGATTCGATAGACTCCACTTCCGCCGGCGTCTTGATGGCGCGCTCCTCGAAGAACGGCTCCCGCTTCGTGCTGAGATCGTAGCCGAGCGCCTGAAGCCGGCGGGCATGTTCGAAGCCGAAATTCTCCGGAACCAACACCCGCGTGACCCCACGCTCCTTGAGCAGCGTGTCCAGCACGTCGATGGCGTTGGGCTGCGAGACACCATGGCGTTTCACCCGTTCTTCATATTCGGAGTAGGCCAGGACGGTATCTACCGTCGCCGTCGCCTTGGCGCGATCCACTTCCAGATCGCTCATGAGAAGAATTTTCTCTCCCTTGACCCTCAGGAAAATAAACGCGTCGGGCGCCGGGAACCGGGTGGCATAGTACAGATTCGAATCCGTCTCGCTCGCGGCGATGATCAGAAGATCCCTGTCATTCGGCATTCATATGCTCCATTCAATTTCATCGTACCACTTGAGAAGTAGGCGAACAAGGCGCCGGACCATTGTTTTGCGATGGCATGAACATCTTGATAGGGAACAAAATCGCATTTTTCATGAGATCCAGCGCCAACTCCCCAGCCGCGCCAATGCTCTGGGCGGCGGATTTGAACGGCAGCGCTGTGACGCTTGGATCCTCCAAGGGACCCTTCACCGCGAACACCGCCGTGACCAGACTCTGACGATCGCCGAGAAACAACTTCCCGACAAATGGGATGGATTGGATGAACTCTCCGTAAGAGCCGAATGGACTCGCCACCATTTTCACGTCGTACTGATCATGCGGGATGTCATACGTGCCCACCGCGGTGATCTTCATGATGGCGCTGTGCATCACATAGTCTTTGATGTTGACAATGCCGTTGTTGATCGCCACGTGCCCTATGAGACAATCGAACGGCATGCCTTGATTGGAAAAGTCGACTTTTCCCGCCAGCAAAGACGGGAGGTTCAGAAGACCGATGATCTTGGCGGTCGCCGAGAGCTTTCGGAAATGCCCCTTTTCGACGGCAATGCCGACTTCGCCGTTCAACGTCTCCTTGGCGCCGGGGGTGCCTCTGAGCGAACCCTCCATTTTGAGGCTGCCTGAGAACGTGGGTGCGTTCACACCCAATGAGTGAAGGAATGCATCCACCGGAAGCGAATCGATATGGACCGTACTTTCAAAAGCAGTTTGAGCCCCGGCGGAGAGATTGATTCTGGCTTGGCCCACAACCGTCCCCGGCGCGGAACTTCCGTTGACAGGGTCGAGGACGAGCACACCATCGCCGGCCGTGACCTTGGCGCGCACTTCTTCAAATTGCAGCCCATGATAGGTCCCATTCCGAATCGCGGCAGTCCCTGAAAACCGCGTGCCTCTGGCAATCGCTTCCACGGCGGTGCGCATGGGAGAGCGTTCGCCCTCCGGAATCAAAATTTGCAGGTCCATGCCGGGAGAATCCATCACTATGTCCACGACCGGAATGCCCCGCCAGCCCCGGATCGCTCCCTTGACGTTGATCAGACTCTCGTCCACTTTAATGCTACCCCGTTGAATTTCAACGCGGTCGTCATCGAATGCGACGTCCACGCTCAGATCTTCCACGCGATGCTTGAGCTTTTCCATCGTGAATGCGGCGTGCCTCACCGAGGCGCGACCTTTGACTTTGAGGGCCCGCCAATTATCGAAGGGTCCTCCAATCGCCACCTCAGCACGAAAGCTGCCGGCACTGGGCGTGACGGTGCCGAATACGTCTTTCGGTAACGCCCGCAAGCTGACGGGAGGAATATGCACGTTGAGGGCAAATTGCGGAGACGCGTCGATCGCGATACTGCCTCTGGCATGAAGCAGCAAGGGGGGAATTTCCAAAAAGACCCGCTCCAGCTTGGCCCAGCGGCCGGGATTCCACACCGCATTGAACTGCAGCGTTCCGGGGATGCCTGTGGCTTTGCCGATCCCGCCGGGCCCACCCACTGCGACTTGCAACAAGTCCAACGAACCGATCAGGCGCAACGCATCCGGCTCACCGGAAAGCCCCACCAAAAACGGCATCCTCCCCTGTGCCATCTGCGCGTCATTCGTCTTTTCTCCCCACACAGACAACAGTTCCCCCACCTCCGCATCGCCTCCCAACCTCAAGTCATAACGGACCGGCCGATTCAACGGATACGAAATATCCCCGTTCAAGACGACGGCGGACTTTCCCACCGATCCCGCCACCTGTTGGAAGACGATCGATCGGCCGGATGAATGCACTTCGCCATGAAGATTACTGACCGGCAGAGAAAACCGGGCATCTGTGAACCTCACCTGCCGGGCATCAAGCGACCACTCCACATCCAGATCGTCCAGTCGGTCCAAATGACCGGTGATCAGCACTTTGGCGTCCGCCTCGCCCGACAATCCACTGAGTCCGGCCGGCCCCTGAGGCAGGACTCCCTTCGGTGAAAAACGTGCCACGATGACCGCCAACTCCTGCGCCGACACCTTGCCCTTCGCGGCCAACGTCAATTCCGGCTGGTTCTGGAGACTTGTGATTTCTCCTCGTCCGAATGTCACGTTGGCGTTTCCATACCTCCCGCTAAGATGGTCAATGATGAGGCGATCGTTCTGCACTCGTAGGACCCCCTTCACGTGAGAGAGAGGGGTTTGGTGCTTTCCGATGAAGGCCCTTCCGTCCGAGACATCCACTTCTCCCTGTATCGCGGTCGGCTGTTCTCCAGAGAGGGCACCCGACAGACGGAGCGAGCCAATACGAATGGTGGCGGCGGCCTGCGAGTCCCCCAAAAACTTCAGCGGCTTTTCACGAAAGAGGTCCACGGACAGGCTGTTCATCAAAGTTTCCAGCCGAAAGGGGGTAGCCTTCAATGAGACGGTGTACTTTTTGTGTTCGGTCCCGAGCCCGACAAGAACGCCACTGCCCTTGACCGTGGCGCCTACGGCCTTCAGATTAAATTCCTTGAGGCTCAGAATGCCCCGGTTCCAGCGGTATTCGATGCCGCTTGTGAGATCGGCAACACCACGGACCCCTGACAGCGCGCTATCCTGTTTCACAAAAAACGCCAAGTGCCTGAGATCCAGGCGCTTGGCCTCAATGGTCCCTTCCACGCGATCTCCCGCCTCGTAAGGCGCCACGGTCTGGCGAGGCACTCGCAGGGTCGCTGACAGCATAGACTCGCCCTGATCTTGGGGCAGGGCGGCGAACGCTTTCAGGCTGAACTCACGGGCCTGCGTTTTGTAACTGAGGTTCACCCGCTGCGCCAGCAAGGTCCGTGGCCGCTCGCTTTCAAACGCGTCCTCGATGACGAGTTCTCCATCCGTGATCGTCATGGCCTCGCCCAACATCGGCAGGCTGAAGCTGGATTCGCCGGCCCGGACGAGGTCGCTGGTATTCCATTGACCGTCCGCGCCGCGTCGCATGAAGAGCCGGGGACGGTCCAGCGTGATACGTTTGACCGCGATCTTGCGGGTCAGCAGGGGGAAGATTCTGATCTCGGCGAAGAGCCTGTCAGCCGTCAGAAACGTAGCCTGGCCGTCGCGCTCCTTGACGGACACCCCTTCCAGTGACACTCGCACTTTGGGCAGGACCTCCACGTTCGCTTGTCGGATCTCGACTTTGCGGCCGAGCTGCTCTTCGGCCTGCAGGATCAGGAGGGCTTTATAGTCCAGGCTATTGAGCCAGTAAGGAAGGGAAATAACGGCGGCGGCCAGGACTGCGAGGGGGAGAAGAACGCCCCAAATCAGCTTTCTTCGCAGATTCGACACGTGACGCATATTACCGTATACGCGGACGAAAATGCCAACGGCGGCGCTGTTCAAATCCAATGCCGGCACGTATAATCCGCCTCCATGCCGACACATTGTTCGGTCCTTCCCTCCCGGACACGCTGGAAGATTCTGACCCTGCTGACACTCATCAGCGTCATCACATACGTGGACAGGGTCAATATTTCCGT
>VBOG01000191.1 GCA_005877815.1 Nitrospirota bacterium | reverse complement strand
GGATACCCCGCCTGACGACTAAGAATCCCCTGTCACCTTCTCTTGAAACCGCACGGACCGGCAAAAAGCGTGGCGAAGAAGGGACTGATAGCCATCAGTGCCATTTTGGCGTTGTTCGTGTTCATCGTATGGCCTGCAACGCATCCACTCGCCGAAAACAAGAACCAGGCGGGCTCGGAGAAAACCCACTCCGATGATCTCTACACGTACATGGGCGCTTCCTCTTGTAGCGGAAGCGCCTGTCACGGAAACAGTTCGGCACGTGACACACTTCGCATTGGACAGAATGAGTTTTACATCTGGTCGCAGAAAGACAGACACGCCAAGGCCTATGAAGTGCTCACGACTGCAGAGGCCATGCTCATTGCCAAGAATCTGAAGATCGCCAAGCCGGCAGAGAGCGGGCGCTGTCTTGCCTGCCATGCGGTAGCAGTCCATGCCGATCACCAAGGAGATTTCTACGACATAACGGAAGGGGTCAGTTGCGAAGGCTGCCATGGGCCGGCCGAAAAATGGCTCAATCCCCATATCCGGCCAGGCTTTGATCCACAAAATGCGGCGGCGCTCGGAATGTCCAATATGGGGGACCTGGTCAAACGGGCCGAGAAGTGCCTGGAATGTCATGCCGGATCCGATGGCAAGGAGGTCACTCATGAACTTATCGGAGCCGGCCACCCGCGCTTGATGTTCGAGATCGACAACTATACCGCTGTGATGCCGCCCCATTGGCGGCCACCCAAAGAGAAAAAGAACCGCGACTGGCTTGGCACCCGGCTATGGGCGATCGGCCAGGCTGCTGCGTTCAGGAGCCAAATAACCCGTGTAATAGCGAGCCGACGTGCCGGCATCGGGCTCTGGCGGGACTTCACCAACTTTGACTGTTTTGCGTGCCATCACCCCGTGATCGACCGCCTCCGCGGCATCACCGAGCAGGATAAGGCAGGGCAGGCATGGCGAAGAAGAGACTACCACGGCACGCCGGGCCGGCTTGTGTGGAATTCCTCGAGCTATGCGGTCTTCCGTCATGTCGTGAATCTGATCGCGTTAGAAGAGGGGAAGCAACTCGAGCAATTAGTGCGGACGTTTCATGAGGGCCTGACAGGAAAAGACATGCCTCCCACATCGTTTAATACGGCCTTAACCAGGCTTTCAGCGCTTTCCGACAAGTTGGTCATCCAAGTCGCCCAGTACACCTTCACGCGGCAAAACGTCTTGTTACTGATGCAAAACATCTCCGGCGATGGCCCACGTCTCACGACATCCGGTTTTCAAGCCGTTGAGCAGGCCGTGCTTGCGCTCTCAAGTCTGTATGATGCGTATGTTGAAACTGCGGGGACGATGCCCGAAGCCCAGACGATCAAGGACACGATCGACGCCCTGTATAAGGAGACTCAGAGTGGGAAGGACTTCAACGCCTCGGAGTTTGAAGCAACACTGAACAAACTGCACGACCGGTTGTCGAGAATTTAAAGCTGCCTTTACGTGGCGAAAAAGACGCGTCCCTTTACCGCTTTTTGGAACGCTGCGCTGCGGATCGCCGCAAGAAGCTGTTCGGGCTGGATCGGCTTGATAAGATAATCCGTCACCCCATGCTCTCTCTTTAACAGCTCGGCTTTTTGGAGATCCGGGCTCCCGGTCAGCACGATTACAGGGACGGCAGGAAACTGCGAACGAAAATACGCGATGGCCTCAACCCCATTCATCCTGGGCATACACAGATCGCAGATGATGACATCCACGGGCATGGCGTACCCGTCTGATTTTTGGATGATGACAACCCCCTTCTCTCCATCTTCGGCTTCGACCACATCGTAGCCCGCCTTTATCAGGGTCAAACGGAGAACCTTCCTGATGTCTGCCTCATCATCGACCACTAGCACTCTTCCCAGTCCCATGGCCCTCTATCCATTCAAAGCTCACTTATGTTCACTGTGGGAGCGTAGCGCAACCAAGGCTTATCAACAAGGACTATTTACAGCACCGCCCCGGAAATTCTTCCTTGTGCAATCTAAAGGAGGGATGCTGCGCTTCGCAATCAGACTTTCCCATCATGAAATACCGGGTGTCCTGCTGTGTGTCGTCTTGATAGACATCGAAGCCGCCCGTCCACTCCCATTGCCCTCGCATATTTTTTAACGGAAGCTTGCCCGCTGCCGTTTTCTCACAGGCCAATTGCCATTCCGAGAGGCGGCAAAGCCGCTTGCCGGCTATGGCGCAGTTGTGTTCGGCCTTTTTGAAGTCTCCCTTGAACGTGTGGTCCAGTTCGATGCAGAACCCGCCTCCTTCTCCGCCAAGCCCGACCATCCCAGGCGGACAGTTCATTGGCGCTGTGGTGGCGATTGCGCCCGACCCCTCGTCAGCCCCATATCCTTGCCCGGGATGCGTGATCACATCGTCCCGCTTCGGCATGCCGCCTCCACCGATTTGAACCTCCGTCACCTTAATCATGACTTTGGTCGCGCCGATGGGCGTCGTCACCTCAATCGTCACGTCTTGCGGAGAAAAACTCAGCGGCACGTTGATGGGAACATCCAGCCTCTTAGGTTTTCCAGAATAGCCGGACACTTCGATACCCGGCGTATTGACTTTCACCTTGGCGCCGACCAGGTTTTTACCCTCAATCTTCAGAACCGTATAGCTGCCGGCTGCCACCGAGGCCGGCGTGATGGATGTGATCTGAGGCTGCATCTGTTCGCGCGTCCCCCGAGTGACGGATAGCGTCACATCCGTCCCTGGGCTATTTTCGAACATCGACACGATGCCATCGTCATCAATGCTGTACAGCAGTTCTCCGGCTTCGTCCTTGAAGCTTTCCTTGGCCGCGGCGTCCCCCGCAATACCGAACATGATAGAGGCGAGAATGATTTGAGTGATCAAGACGACGCATCGCATGGGAAATATTATTCCATCACTGCGGGATGATTCAATGAGTCGGATGGGGGAGCAAATGAGGGCGAGACGCTGACCACCTCGCCCTTTCAGTTCGGTACCGAAGCCTTATTCGCGGGATAACACCGCCGCGCTACCCGGTCCGAATCCTACGCCGACGGTTTCATCGTCGATCCGGGCCATGGTGTTTCCCCAGCGGTAGAAAAACTCATGGACGCCCGGATCTTCTGGAATCATGAACTGCACCATGCCCTGCCGACCTCTCATGGTCA
>VBOG01000004.1 GCA_005877815.1 Nitrospirota bacterium | reverse complement strand
TCGCACCTGTGAGGTTGATCGCCAGCGCCTTTCGCCAGCCGCGCCCTTTCCGATCCAGCCAATGATGGACCATGCCGGCCTGCGACAATGTGAAGGAAAGAAAGACCCCGACGGCGTACAGCGGGATCAAGGCATGGGTGTCGCCTTGAAAGATCACGAGGAGCAACGCGGCAAACGCTCCCAAGATGACAATACCGTTGGAGAATGCGAGCCGGTCGCCCTGGGTGCGCATCTGGCGGGGAAGAAAGCTGTCCTGCGCCAGCAACGACGCCAGCCGCGGAAACCCGTTGTAGCTCGTGTTCGCGGCCAGGATTAAAATCATCATCGTCGCCGCTTGCATGGCGTAGTACAGCACACCCCCGCCGAGCGAGATCCTGGCGATCTGGGAGATCAGCGTCTCCTCCTCGCGCGGCACGAGCCCATAGAGATACGCCAGGACCGTGAGGCCGAGGAACAAGCCGGCCAGGATGGAGGCCATCCAGACCATGGTCGTCGCGGCATTCTTCGACACCGGGTCGCGGAAGGCCGGCACGCCGTTTGAGATCGCTTCGATGCCCGTCAGCGCCGTACAGCCGGAGGAGAAGGCGCGCAGCAGCAAAAACAGTGTCAGCCCTTCCACGGCCGGGACGGTCGGAAGGGCGTGTTCCGTCTGCACGCCAAAGAATGCTCGGCCCAGGCCGGCGACGATCACCAGTCCCAGACCGCCGACGAAGAAATACGTCGGCAAGGCGAAGATCTTGCCCGACTCCCTGACACCCCGCAGATTGATGACCGTCAACAGCGTGATCGCCGTCAGCCCCAGAGCCACGCGATGCGGATGCAGCGCCGGCACAGCCGATGTCACCGCCGCGATACCGGCGGCCACGCTGACGGCCACCGTCAGTACATAATCAATCATCAAGGCCGCGGCGGCGACGAGACCGGGAAATTCCCCGAGATTGGATTTCGCCACGACGTACGCGCCGCCACCCGTCGGATAGGCAAAGATGGTCTGGCGGTACGACGCCGCGAGGATCGCGACGAGGGCGACGATCACGAGACTGATCCCGATGGAGTAATGAATCGCCGCCGTGCCGGCCAACACAAGGACGAGAAGAATTTCCTCGGTGGCGTACGCCACCGAGGACAATGGATCCGACGAGAAGATCGCTAACGCGACCGGATTAGACAGGCGCTCTTCGGACGCTCTCGAGGTCGCCAGCGGCTGCCCGAGAAGCCAGCGTTTCACCCACATGCAAGGATCCTCATACGGTCACGCTTAAAAAGGATAATCAAGGCCGACAAAGACATTCATTCCATCGCGGCCATGGGCCGCGTCAACACGGGCCGCCACATTCGGACGGGCCAGAAAACGAAATCCCATGCCGGGATTATATTCAATATGCCTCAACCGGTCTCCAGCGAAATTGTCGGTGACTCTGCCAATATCCAGAAACGGTGCAATCTCCAGTTCGATCGTATTGTCGAAGATACGCTTCCGCATCACTCTGATGCGTTCCTCAAAATTCACAAGGACAGCGATGTCATCAATAAATCGGTTCGTGCCAAAACCCCGGAGCGTGTTCTCCCCTCCCAGCGTCGGGCGCTCATAGAACGGGATCCCTTGACCGCTCACCGCGTCAATGAGAAACCGGGCCACGAACACCATCCGGTCCGAGCCATGCGCAATGAATTGGCGGGCGTCGAGCGAATAATGTCCCCACCTGTCCGGAGCATGATGGACGAGATTTTGATTGAGCTCCGTGTAGACTGCGACATACCGCCCTTTCAATTCCCAGGATACTCGGGAAAAGGCTTCTGATTTGGGGCAGCGTAGGAATGACTCCCCTGTCAACCCGAACGTCGGTGTAGCGCTCCGTAAAAAGAACGGATGTGCTCTCTCCCAGGTTGATGCCACCGCTTACCTTCACTCGGGTGGACCGTAATGTGTAGTTCGTCTCGTTCTGCTCCGGCGTCTGATTGCCGATTCCGAAAAACCGAGCGAAGCCATTCTTGAACCAGGTGCCTTCCCCGGCGAGGATGTACCGGCCGCCGCCCACCCCCGTGTCCTTATAGGCCAGCTCGAAATTGCGCTCGACGATGGTGGAATACGAGGCGATCGCACGATACTGAATGGTCTCGGATCGATAGCCGTAATAATTGAGCGTGAACGTTTCTCCGACGAAACGGTTATGCAGATACTGCGGCGCGAAGATGTCCTCGACTTCCTCCTTTGAACTCGATCTTAGAATTGGCACCAGCCCGCCGATCCAGTAACTTTCATTGCGGGCATATGAAAATGCGGGCAGCGGGATCACGGTATACCCGCCTTGTGCCGGCAACGATTTCAGCACCTCGCCCCTGGCGGCATCCGCTTCGTCGGGGGATTCGCTGGAGGCCAGGAAACGTTCCTCTGTCCGGAGTTCAGGCAAGCGATCACGACTCTCGCCGACCGCCGGTGCGGACGATATCTGAATCGGCAACGCAATAAGAATACCGATAAGCCATCGCCCGCGCGTCAGCATGCGTACGAAAACCAGAAGCTCATGTCGGAAACATGTAATCGGAAAGGTTTCTGGATGCGTCACCGAAGTGGCGCGGAGGGACTGCGCAGGTGCCGTGACCAGATCCGGTTCCTCTCCAGCAAGACATTCGACGAGACGTGCAATGCGATCAGTCGCGCATACCTGTTGTCCGCCTCCGGTTCGTGTAATGGCTGTCGCGAGCCTTGCCCGGCGAGCGAGAGATCAGTATGGACCAGCGATCCCGTCCGGAAGGAATACAGCCACAGCCCGTCTCGGTCGGCCAATCCTATCACGTCGTCATAGACACTGCTGAGAAAGGCCCAGTTATCGTTTTCACACTCCGCGCTCCACGTGCAACTGAGGTCGCGGCCCATGAAGGGAGACACCGCAGGCAACAGTCCATTGACGGCGAGGAGCGTGGGAGCGAGGTCCACCTGACTGGCGACCGTGTAGATGACCCGGGGCTGGTACACCTCCGCAGACCGAAGCGACTCATCGAGCCAGATAAAGAGCGGCGACATGAAATGACCGGCCTGCCGCTCGGTTTCGGTATGACCCATTGGTTCATGGCGGCCATGATCACCCAGAACCACAACGATCGTATTCTTCAACAGACCTTGTTCGCGTAACTCCGTAAAGACACGCTCGAATTCAAGATCAAAATATCGCAGCGCTGTCAGATAGCCGTCCGATTGAGCCGCAAGGTCGGCCACGTCGGGATGCCGGGTGGGCACACTAAATGGGTGGTGCATGCCCGAGGTCAACGTGGCCAGGAAGAATGGTTGGCCGCTCTGTTGCAAGTTCTCGATCCGCCCCCGCGTGAAATCCAGGAGGGCTCCATCCGTGATGCCAATGCCCAATCGTTCCGCCTCATTGGGGAAAGACGCTTCATCAAACAACCGATCCACGCCGTTGCGGCCGAGAAAACGGTCGAGATTGTTGATGTCGTCCCCTTGGCTGATGACCATCTCGGTCCTGTACCCTGCGTCGCGCAACACTGACGGGAGACAGAGAAACTCGTTCGTAAACCTCGTTTTAATCACAGCCGTCCCAGACCGAGGATAGGCCGAGCACAACGTGGCGAAAAGCCCGCGGGAGGTTTGGACCCCATTGGCAAAAAAATTCTCATAAAACACGCTGTCTTGTTTGAGCCGATCGAGAAACGGGGTAACGGCGATGCCGGACGATAATGCGGAGCGTGCGCCGGCTGCTTGCACCGTCCGCCCCACATACCGCCTGTCGAGACCTTCCACGAAAATCACGACCACGTTGGCGGGATGCGCGAAGCGAGCGTTGGTAGATCGCACCGACTGCCGCACAAGCGGGTAGTCGGGATACGGAAACATCCCCTGCACATCGAGGGCCCGTTGGGTTTTTTGGATTGCCTCCTCTGTCGGCATTGCTCGGAGCGTCGAAGATGAGGCCCACCAACTCCATCTGGACAGGATCGCGGCGCGCAACGGTTCGCGCGCAAAGAGCAGGGTATTCTGCGCTAAGGTGTCGTAGACGGAGTTCGCTATCTCCATCCCTTTGATGGCATAGGGACCTTGTGGATGGAATCCCGTCGCGCTCGCCGCCAATCCCATGACGAAGACCATCCGGGTGGGAGTCGGAAGCGCCGTCTCCCATCGGGTGAGAGCTGGAGCGACCTTGCGCCGGTATGATTGCCACCACGCAATGACCACGGCCGCTTCAAAGAACAGAAATGCGAGCAACCGTCCCAGCCATTTTTCGCGGTCATCGAATTCGGCCGCCGTCTGCTCCGCCGCCTGCCCTGCTTGCGATGCGGCGCTGAAGAGTTCGTCCAGATATTCAAAGAACACGAAATCCAGCCTCTGATGATTGTACGCGTAGTACATCGTGTCCATGGTGAGCACGGCCAACAACAGTACGCCAACCGAAATCGAGGCGAGGAGAAACGCCCGATGATAGGTGTTCGTCGTGAGGCTACGGCGGCAGACTGTCACCACCGCCCACGCGCTCAGGGCGCCGACGCCAGCGAGCAGACACGCCAGCGCGACCCCCAGCGCGGCCGTCAATAGATCGGCAAGAAAGCCGGTGGCGAGTGTCTTCAACAGCACGGCTGCGGAAGGCGGCTCGACCAGCCATGCATCCCGGAGAAGAAAGATGCGTTGGACTCCCTGTAATACGACAAACACAATCCACACGAAGACAAGGCTGCGCTTCAACGACCAAAAGGCAGGTCTGTCGATCGGCGTCCTCATCGGTGGGTTCCTTGATGCATCCCGTGGGTTACTTGTCCCATTTCCGGCGGAACCACTCCACCGTCGTCCGAAGACCGTCCTCGAACGCGACTTGAGGATGCCAGCCCAGCTCGCGCCGGGCCTTTTCGGCGCTGACTTCCTTTCCACCGAAGTCGCCGGGACGCTGGGGAGCGAATTCGATTTTCACCGATTCGCCGAGACACTTTCTGATGCCTTCGGCCACCTCCAGCACCGTCACTTTTCTGGCACCTTCCAGGTTGTACGTCTGATTCATCGCCTTATCGCTCATGGCAAACACGTGCGCTTCGGCCATGTCCCGGACATACACGAAATTTCGGTACTGCTCACCTTTTCCGGATACCGTCAGCGGCTCTCCGGATAATGCCTTCTTGATGAAGATCGGGATCAGCAACTCTTCCCGCATCCGCGGCCCGTAGGGAATGCCATAGCGCAACACCGTGAAAGGGACATTGTAGAGCTGGCTGTAATTATGGCAAAGCATCTCGCTGGTCATCTTCGTCGACGTATAGATATGGCCGGCGCCGTCGAGATAGAACGGCACGGTCTCGTCGAGAAACTTCCCGTCCGGCGACCCGTTGTAGACCCAGACCGTCGAGGCAAGATGCACGCGTTGGATCCCGTTGATCCTTGCAGCTTCCAAGATATGGACGGTCCCCATCACATTCAGAGCGGTGGAGTAGACGGGATATTTATAGGCATAGTTGACGTTCGATACGGCGGCCAGATGGAAAATGTGATCGGTGCCTTTTGTCGCGGCCAAGACGGAAGACATCTCCATCAAATCCACGTCTTCAAAATTGATGTCGTCACGATACGGCCGGACCCGGTGATCAATGACCGTCACCTCATGCCCCGCCTCCACCAGCACGTCGACGACATGCGACCCGATAAACCCGCTGCCTCCTGTCACAATGACTTTCGCCATGTGTCCTCTCCTTCTTCTTAGCCGATTGTTTCTCGTAATGCGTGGATCACCTGCCGGGCGTCCTGCTCTTCCATCCCGGAAAAGACTGGTAGGCAGAGGTGGCGGGCGCAATAATCCTCTGAGACGGGCATTGGACGGGTCAGATATTCTTCGAACACAGGTTGCTTGTGCAGCGGCTCTTCGTAGACCTCACCGGCCAGCGATACGCCATACTGTTCGCGCAACAGCATTTTCAATGCCTTCCTGTCGCGCGCTTCATGCATGACCGCGATGTACTTATAGTAATTGCACCGCCCACCGGAGGGAACGGCCAGGGCCGACACGTTCTTGCAAGCCTTGAGCTCACGGTCGTACACCACGGCCATCTTTTGCCGATCTGCGATCATGGACGGAAGGCGCTCGAGATGCTTCAGGCCGATGATCGCGTGCGGCTCGGACATCCGCCAGTTGTATCCCAAGCGAATGTGCGCGTTCTGCGTGAAGCTGGCCTTGCCCTGGTCCCGATAGATCCGTGCCTCTTCGTTGATACGGTTGTCCCCCGTTAGAATCATTCCCCCTTCGCCGGACGTCATGACCTTCGTGGGGTAGAAACTAAACGAACTTGCGATGCCGAACGCGCCCGCTTTCACATTGTTGAAGGATGAGCCATGCGCGTGCGCGGCGTCCTCCACAAGCCACAGTCCCTTCCTGCGCGCCAAGTCTTGTAATTCGAGAATCCGCTTCGACACGATCCCACCGATGTGCACGACGATGATCCCGGCCGTCTTGGGCGTGAGACACTGTTCAACATCTTCCGGTTTGACGGCGAAGGATTCCGGGTCCATGTCCACCAACACGGGGCGCCCGCCCGCATGCACGACAGCTGCCGCGGTGGCGAAAAATGTATTCGTCGGTACCAGCACGTCCTGTCCTTGCACATCGAGGGCGCGAAGAATGATCTCGAGAGAGCTCGTCCCGCTGTTGACCGCAATCGCATGAGGGACGCCGCAGAACTTCGCGAACTGGGCCTCGAATTCCGCGCCGTACTTTCCGAGGGTTAATTGTCCGCTCGCCAGCACCTCCTGAATGCGTTCGGCGATCCAGCCGCGATCGTCGGCGGAAAATTGAATTTTCGCGGCCGGCACCTTCCGCTGAGCGGTATCCGTTTTCTGCGTGTTCATTCACACATCCTTTCCAAGAATCGCCACAGGCGATGGAGGCGGCGTTTCTCCGCCTCCCATGCTGATCAAGATCACGCCCAGCACCACCAGGACGATACCGGCCCATCGCATCGGCGAGACGACTTCTTTGAGAATCACGACTGCCAGCACGGCGGCAAACCCATATTCGATGGCGGTCATGGGAAGCGCCACGGTCACATCCGTCCAGGACAGCGCGGCAAGGAACAAGATATAAAAAACCGTATTCAGCACCGTCCCACCGATGACGAGCGGATTGCTGACGGTGTACCAGAAATACAGCGCCAAGTCCGCGGGGACGTAGCTCTCCAGCGAGCCCACTTGCTGCATCCCCCTTCGAATGAGGATCTGGCCGAAGGCGGCGGAACCCGATGCAACGGTCATGACGATCAGCACTCGGAGCATGCTCCCTCCTTGACTCTAGAGATCGCTAAAGGCGATCCGTTGGATGCGCGACGCACGCAGGACGTCGTGAACCGCCGCACTGGTCAAGGCCTCAAACTCTGCCTCGTGTTGGTACTCAGGCATCGTGCGGTCGATCTCGGGACACCGGCGCGTCGAGGGATGAAAATACATCTCCGTGACCCCATCCGGAAGCTGCGCGAGGATCCGCAGAACGACTTCAGGACGCATGGCACCGCTCTCGTACAACCCAAAGATGAATTCGTTCGAGTGGAGATGTGCCCGCTTGATGCGCCATCGCAACAAGCTGAGCCACGGCCCAAGGACCAGCGAGGCGGTCAACTTTCCTGCAAACCCGCTGCGCGAGGCCCGCCATGCGGGCCCAAACGGCTCGTACGGAACCCTGATCGCTTTCAGCCCGAAGTCCCGGCCGATCTTCAGAATCAGGCCCAAGATGGTCGGGTGCAGGTGCATGTGATGGTGGCCGTTCACGTGATCCAGCGGAAGGCCGGTCTTTTGGAACGCCTCGAATTGCGCTCGGATCTCCAGTGTGAGTTGCCATCTGACCGCCGGCCTGAAGAAAAAATTGACGCCGGCTCGGATCAAGTGAGATGAGAATTCGCCGTGCCGATCCACCAAATCCGGGATCACGTGAGGTGGCAGAGTGGGCCGTCCATCCACTAACACCAGATGTAGGCCGACGTGAAGAGACGGACAGCGCGTGGCTCGGGACACCGCATCCTCCGCCGCGGCGGCCCCCACCATCAAACTGGCGGTGGTGAGGATGCCCTTCCTATGGGCCTCCTCAATCGCTTCGTTGACCGCGAACGCCAACCCGAAATCGTCCCCCGTCACGATCAAACGCTTCATGGGCGGAGTTCCATTCGTCCATCGCGGTGAAGAATGAACTCGGCGCCGCGCCAAATCACGATCCGCTTCGCGAACGCGAGCGCCCAAAACACCAACCCCGCCAGATCTCTGATCGGCAGCAGCCACAAGCTCTTGATCCCCTCCCGATCCTGAAATCCCCATGTCAGAATGCCCGCCACGCTCGCCAGACGGATCAGCACCGCCCCGCCCATGACCACCGCGCCTATCAGATCCAGGCGCAGGGCCGCGAACATCAGCGCGAAAGGGATGGCACGAACCACCACCGTCCCGAAGAAGGCCCAGGGTTCAACGACGCGGATGTTTTGATCCCAGTACAGTTGATGCGTCCACCACTGCCGAACGTTTTTGAGGTCCACGATGGTTTCAACGAGATGACACACGATGGCGCTCTTTTTTCCGTTTGCCAGGATTCGCCGGCCCATCTCGTAGTCCTCCACGAGATAGTCGCCCAACGCCTCCAGTCCGCCGATGTCCTTGAGCGTGGAGCGATGGAGCACGGTGGATGCGCCGAGACATGGCCTGGAGACGCCCGTCATGTGGGCGAGGACGATGTTGCTCATGACATCGGCATTGATCGTCAGGAGTTCGAGTTTCTCGAACCACGTCTCGGCGTGGCTCGCCTTATACAGTGTGCAGACATATCCGATGGCCGGGTCCTCCAACGGCGCGACGATCGTCTTGAGATAATCCGGCCCTAACATCACGTCGCTGTCGCTGATCACGAGGAGGTCGTAGCGGGCATACGGGAGGCCGCCGAGCAAATTCCGAACTTTGCCGTTCGGCGCTGTCTGGGATCCATCCACGGCAATCGACACTTTGTCGGCGCCGTACTCGCGCTGAAGGTCCTTGAGGAGCGGAAGCGCGGCATCGTTGGGGACCTGCACGGAGAACACGACCTGGTACTCGGGATAGTCCTGGACGCAGGCGCTCCGAAGGTTCTCCCGCAGGTTCTTCTCCAACCCACACACCGGTTTCAAAATCGTGACGGGAGGCCATGATGCCGGACGGCTGCCGGACGATGCCCCAGAGGAGGCTTTAAAACGCATCACGCTGATGAGGCACAGGATCGCATAGATCGACCCACCGATAACGGGGATCAGACAGATGGCTTCGAACACCATGCGAATCACGATTTTGGACCCTTAATACGAATATGAAACGAAAGACGATTTCGACAGGACGTGCAGTCAGGATCGGCGAAGTCCCGATCCAGACCGAGAGGAAGGAAACTCAGATGCGGTATGTCGAAAGAAGCATGTAACGATCGGGCGCAGAAGACCGAAGTACGAGATACGGGCGACTCTTGCTTAATGCTGTGCCGGTGGCAACCGAGATCGAGAACGAGCTGAGCAGCACATCAATAGAGAGATCTTTGAATTTCGCGTCACCGATTTTCAGATCTTCAACGTATTCAAGGACAGCCGGCACGGCCTGGCCGGTGAGATCCGTGGGATCGGATATCGACACCAACACGGAGAAGAAGAGCCACAGGACGAGAGCGATTCTGAAGGACGTGTTATCCATAGAAGTGTGCCGGATACTCTCAAAAGGAGCGAGGTAAAATCAAGTTGTTTCCCTGACACCGTATTTCACCTAAACCGCCACAATTAGAGGGAATGGGCTTGCGGCTTTGGCTCGGGTATGCTCCGCTCCTTATTGACCAACCGGTACAGGACCGGCAGCACGACGAGGATCAGGACGGCCGCCGTCATCATGCCTCCCACGACCACCCGCGCCAATGGTTGTTGCGCTTGAGCGCCGATGCCCGTCGAAATGGCCGCCGGCAACAGACCAATCGCGGCGCCGAGCGTCGCCATCAGGATCGGCCGCATTTGGGATTCGGCCGACCGCCGAATCGCGTCGTCCAGCGGCACGCCCTCCTGCCGCAGCTCATTGATGCGGGAGATCAACAGCACGCCGCCGAGAATCGCCACCCCGACCAGCGAAATGATCCCCACCGCGGCCGAGATGCTGAAATGCGTCCTCGTCAGGACGAGCGACAAAATGCCGCCGACGAGCGCGAAGGGGACGGTCGCGAGCACCAAGAAGGCATCCTTGAACGAGCCGAACGTCGTGTACAGCAGGAAGAGGATCACGAGCAAGCTCACCGGGACGACCACCGCCAACCGCCGCTGCTCATCGCGGAGTTGATCGAACTGGCCCGCCAGTTCGCGTCGCAGCCCTGAAGAAACCAGGCCGCTGTCGCGGATGTGCGTGAGCACGTCACCCGCTGTCCCCGCGAGATCCCGGCCGCGGACGCTGAATTTGATCGGAATATACCGTTCGTTGTTCTCCCGGTAAATCACGAACGCGCCGGTCTGATCCGATATCTTCGCCAGCTGCTTGAGCGGAATCCGCGCGCCATCCGGCGTCGCGACCTGAATGTTGCTGATGGCCTCTACGTCCTGGCGGTATTGCGGGAGAAAGCGCACAACGAGATCGAACCGCCGCTCCCCTTCGAGCACCTGGGTCACCGCCTGCCCGCCGATGGCCGCCTGCACGACCGCATTCACGTCCGAGACGAGCACGCCATACCGGGCGCATGCGTTGCGGTCCACCTCGATCAAGAGATTGGGCTGCCCGAGCAGCCGGAAGACGCCGAGGTCGGTGACTCCCGGGATCGGCTTCATCAGTTTCTCGATTTTCAACGCCGTCGTCTCGAGCTGTTCAAGATTCTGCCCGAAGAGCTTGATCGAATTTTCACCCTTCACGCCAGACATAGCCTCTTCGACGTTATCCTGGATCGCTTGCGAGAAATTGAAATTGATGCCGGGGAACGCTTTGAGTTTGTCTTCGATTTCACGGATGATGCCGTGCTTTTCGAGTCCCGGCGACCACTCCTTGCGGGGTTTGAGATTGACGAAGAACTCCGCGTTGAAAAAGCTGGTCGGATCGGTCCCGTCGTCCGGCCGGCCGAGCTGCGAGGCGACCGATTGGACGGAGGGATGCGCCATGAAAATCCCGCGCACCTCGGTCGTGATGCGCGCCGCCTCTTCGAATGAAATATCGACCGGCATGGTCGCCCGCACCCAGAGGTTGCCTTCCTCCAGAGCCGGCATGAATTCCCCGCCGATCAACGGAAGCGCCGCCAGCGCGACGGCGAGCAGGCCGGCGGCAAACATCACGGTCAGGCCGCGATGGCGGAGCGCCTTGGCGAGCGTGGTCAGGTAGAGACGCTTGAGCCATGCGACGAACGGAGTGTCCTCTTCCTTGAGCGGACCCCGCAGCAGAATGGAGCACAGAACGGGGCTCAACGTCACGGCGATGAGGAGCGCCCCAAGGAGCGCAAACCCATACGTGACGGACATGGGCGCAAAGATTTTCCCCGGCACGCCCGTCATCGTAAACAGCGGGACGAACGCGACGAGAATGATGGCGGTGGAAAAGAAGATCGGCCGCCCGACGTGCCGCGCCGCACGGGCGATGGTCACGGAGACCGGCCGCGTGTGTCCCCCGTGGAGGCTGAGCTGAAGAAAGATCGCCTCGACCATGATGAGCGCCGCGTCCACGATGATGCCGAAGTCAATCGCGCCGAGCGAAATCAAATTCGCCGACTCGCCGACAATGACCATCATCGAAAACGTGAACAGGAGCGCGAGCGGAACCGTCGCCGCCACGATCAGGGCCGCCCGCATGTTCCCGAGAAAGATGAACAGAATCAGGAAGACCAACAGCATCCCGCCGGCCAGGATTTCGAGCACCGTCCTGATGGTGATCTCGATAAGGTCGGAGCGGTCGTAGAAGGTCCTGATCTGCACGCCGGGGGGGAGCTGGCCGTGGTTCAACGACTCCACCTTCTTTTTGACGCGGTCCAGCGTGGGGGTCGCCTTCGCGCCTCGTTGGAGGAGCACGACGCCTTCGAGGACGTCATCGCGCGTATCAATCCCGACCTTGCCCAGGCGGACCCGCTGCCCGATCGACACCTTCGCGACGTTCTTCACCATGATGGGCGTGCCCGATTTCTCGACCACGACCACATTTTCGATATCGGCCAACTCCTTGATCAGCCCGACGCCGCGGACGTTGAAGCTCTGTGGGCCGACCGTCAGATAGTTCCCGCCGACGTTCGCATTGCTGTTGCCGAGGGCGGTCAAGACCTGCGCGAGCGTCACATTGTACTGGGCCAGGCTGCGGGGGTCCACCTCTACGTGATATTCCTTCGTGGTCCCGCCGTAGGCCGTCACGTCAATGACGCCCCGCACCTGCTTGAACTTCCGCTGGAGCTGCCAGTCCTGGATGGCCTTCAGATCGCTCAACGACAAGCCGGGAGGGCCGACCAGTTCATAACGGTAGATTTCGGCGATCGCCGACCAGGGCGAGATTTGCGGCTGGATGTTCCCGGGCAGCGTCACGAGTTGCAGACGGTTGAGGACTTCCTGCCGGTCAATGAAGTAGGGCGTGTCGAAATCGAAGTAGATCTTGATGTCGCTCAGGCCGAAGATGGAAATGGACCGGAGATCCGTCAGGCCCGGCATGCCGTTGAGGATCGTCTCGAGCGGAATCGTGATCTGACGCTCGATCTCTTCGGCCGACCACCCGGGATACTGCGTGATCACCTCGATCATGGGCGGCGAGGGATCGGGATAGGCCACGACGTCGAGGACGTGAAACGCGTACAGACCCCCGACGAGAAGAGCGACCCCGAGGCTCAGGACGAACACTCGCTGGCCGAGCGCGAGTTCAACGATACGGGCGATCATCTATGCGGCATCACCATGGGAATGGCGGGGTTATCCTTTTTCCTGTTCGCCCTTGAGAAGGAGCGCGCCTTTGACGACGACGCGCTCGCCGGCTTGGAGCCCTTCGCGGATTTGGATCGTGTCGCCGGCGACGGTTCCCGTGACGACCGTCCGGCGCAGATACGCGCCGTCCTCTCCCAGAACATAGACAAAGGTATGGCCGCCGATTTCGATCACCGCCTCTTTCGGGACAGCCAGCATCGGCGTGGGCGGCCCTGTCTGCACACTGACGCGCGCAAACATCTCCGGTTTCAATTTGAGTGCCGGATTCTTGACGTTGCACCGGATCTTGATCGTTCTCGTCACCGGATCCACCACATCCCCGACGTAGACGACCGTCGCCGGAAACCGTTCTCCTGGATACGCCTCCACCGTCACCGAGACCATCATCCCGCGCGAGACGCGGCTGAGGTCCCGCTCGTAGACTTCGGCCACGACCTGCAGGATGCCAAGATCCGCGATGGTATACAGCATCTGCGTCGGGTCGTTGCCCACGAGCTGCCCGATCGTCACATTGCGCTCGACGACCGTCCCCCCGAGCGGCGACTTCAGGTCGAAACGCGAGCTGATGCGCTGCTGCTCGCGCGGCTTGTCCAATTCGGCTGCCGGCACACGCAACGACAGAAGACGTTGCCGAGCCCGGCGATACTCGGCCTGAAACTTCAGGAAGTCGTTCTGTGATTGCACCAAATCCTTCTTGGACATGGCTTTGGTTTCGTAGAGCTCCTTCGCAAGCTCATAGTTGCGTGTCGCGAACTGCAGGTCGGATTCCGCCTTCACATAATCTGAGTAGGCCGACCCGATCTCCGCGCTTTCGATGGTCAACAGCGTCTCGCCGGTGGCGACTTTCTCCCCCAGCTTCGCCCGCACATCCGTGACACGTCCGATGACCGGCGAGGAGACCTTGGCGTACCGGTCCTCGCTGTACTGCACTTTGCCCGACAGCCCGAGGTCTCCGAATACCGCCTTGGTCCGCACCGGCTCGACCACGATCTGCCGTTCGGCCTCCGGTGGCACGCGTACGACGTCGGGTTGCCGCGGCTTCTGGGCAGGCGTGATGGCCTTGGTCTCACCTCTGTCGCAGGCTCCGAGACCGAGCGCCAGCGTGCAGACCAAAACCATGGCTCCTGCATGCGTCACTTCGTCACCTCGCGTCCGACTGCGGCGTCTATCTCAAGGAGACTGCGTTGATAGCCGAACAAGGCGTCAAAATAGCCTTGCATCGTGGTATTGAACGTCCGGAATGCGTCCAAGACGTCGAGAATGGACGTGCCGCCTCGCTCGTAGGCCTTCACCGCAATTTCCTTCGACGCGCGGGCATCGTCCAGCACGCCCGACTGATACGCCTTGACCAGCATCTCGGTCTGTACAAAATCGCGGTAGGCCGATTCCACGTCAATCTCCACTTGAAGCCGCGTCTTGTTCAGATCCGCCTCGGCCGCTTGCCGGACGGCATCCGCTTGAAGAATGCCGCCCTGATTTCGATTAAACAGCGGCAGCGGCACGCTGAGACCGACGCCGACCTGGTGATCCGTATTCGGGCCCTGGGGGCCTTGGATGACGGCATCCGCCCCCACCGTGACATCGGGCACGCGCAGCGCGCGAGCAAGCTTCTGATCCGCAGCCCGCTGTGAGAGGGCGCGCTCCTTGGCGAGCACGTCAGGCCGGGTGACCAATGCCTCCTGTCTCAAGGCCTCGACCGACAGCGTCATCGGCTTGTACCGCAACTCGTCGTTCAGGATCAGGTCGGTCGTCGGCCGGACGGCAAGCAGTCCCTTCAAGGTGTTTTGAGCGGACAAGCTATCCTGCGTGGCGGTAATGATTTGATTCTGAAAGTCCACGTACTGCACCCGCAATTTGATCAAGTCCGCTTCCGCGATGACACCCTTCTTGAATCGAATCGTATTCACCCGCAGGACGTCCGAAAAATTTGCGCTGTTTTCTTTCGCAAGCTCCAGCTTGTGCCGTGCCTGCAGGGCCTTGTAAAAGGCCTGCTTCACCGAAAACCCCAATATCCTGACGGCGTCGGTGAATGCCGCTTCAGCCGATTGAGTCCCGAACCGGGCGCTCTCCATGCGATAGCGGCGCTTGCCGGCAAGTTCGAACAACTGGTCCACGCGTCCGCTCAACGCGCCGACCTGATGAAGGCTTTTTGTCGTGGAACCCGTCCCGTCAACGCTGAGAACGGGATTGGGAAAAAGCTTGGCCGTCACCTCCAGTCCTTTGGCGAATTCGATCCCATACTGAGCCATCAGCAAATCGAGGTTTCTTTTCAGGAACAGGCCAAGCGCGTCATCCACCGTCAACGTGAGAACGTCAGGGGCTGAGGACTCGAAGAGCGCGCCGATGGCTGGCGAGACGATGCAACACAATGCGACGGTGCACCAGAGCATGCGGCATTTCGAGTTTAGCAGTGAAGTCATCAGCATGGTCATGACCGGTTCAACGGATGGTAGCACCTTACATGGCGCCCATGACGCCATGGTACGACGAACCCCTGACACGGAGGCTGAGTTCTATTCAAGAACCAGCCATCCGAGGCCGCAGATCAAATGCGATACGTCGAAAATAGTAGATAGAGCGAAGAAGACGGCTTGGGGAGCCGGGAAGAATGGGCCCGGAAATGTTCCGGATAAACTTTATAGATGAGAGAGGCGCAGATGCCTGATAGAACAATCAGGCCGGGGAAAACTTTCAGCCGCGTTTCATCGACATCGGATTCCAGCGCCTGCTGGACGGTCAGCGAGGCGCCCGACGTGAAGATCGAGGTGGTGAGTTGCTCGTCCCAGTTGAGACCCCCGAGCAAAATCCACATCAATAGAAATACCCAGACACGCCCAGACCCGTAACGTAACCCGCTAATTTGCATGGGGAAATTATAACTGCCATAAACCGGTACTGTCAATGCGGGGTTAGAGAGGTCGGATCGATCTTCTGGCGGGGTCAGGACGGATCGTCATGGTCGCCGAACGCCACCTGGGCCATCCCTTCGGCCTCCAACACCGTTCGGATGGTCGACAGTCGTTGATGCCGTTTGCGCAGATGCGCGAGCAGCGTTCTGAACTCTTGAGGGGCATCGAATTCCGCCCAATTGAAGACCGTGGAAATGTGCCGTTGTGGGCTCATGCTGAAGAGTGTTAAGTCTTCGGGCGTAATCCGTCCCGTGGCGTTCTGGTGGTACGCGCCCGAGCCGCCGGTTTTGACCGATCGTTCCCGTCCGGTTTCGCTCAAACAATACGTAATCGTGGCGGTGAGCCGTGCAGTTTTTCACATGCCCATCCGATGACATCTGAGCCTCGACTCTGTCACCGACCTTGGGCTGGCCTTCGACCTTTGACTCACCGTCAAGTTTCAATCGCGTCTGGCCGCCGCCACCGGTCTGGATGATCAACGAATTGGCTTCGATCTTCAGGACCTGCCCTTGCACAGTCGGCAAATCCATCTCTGCGCCTTTGCCGACCTCAGACGGCGAGGCATCGCCGGGTTTTCCTTGAGACGATCCCGAATCGGCGAGACCAACGGATGCTCCTATAAGACCGCAGAGTAGCGCGATCACTGCGAAGGCTGCGAGGGTTTTCATGTTCTCCTCCTTTCGGTTTATACCCGCCAATACACTATCAAACACCCGTGTCCGACCCCATGCCACAGAAGTAGGCGCATCGAGTCCCTTGCCATTCCACGGCCGGTGGCGGAATACGAAAGTTTCAATCCTTGGACAGGAGGGCAAAATTCGCACCCTTTTTGTCCATTGTTCCACTCAAAAACAATTGGTAGAGAATGAGGAGGGTTGCGGACAAACCGCGACAGCCCATCAACCTAGGAGGCGTGCGATGAAAAAGACATTCTCGATTGCGGTGTTGTCAGGCTTCATGGCGTTAGGGTTGGCAGGCACAAGTGCCGCCGCCGACATATCCTCCGTACCGTGTCCCGGACAAGGGACCGATACGCAAATGCAGAGCGGAGCTCAGCAGAACAAGGGGACAGGGATCGTGGAAGGCACGCTCGGCGATCAGAACAAGCAGGGTCTGAACAAGTCCGATAACCTGGCGAAGTCGGATTCGACGATGAAGTCAGACTCGACCCTGAATCAGAGTGCCATGAAGGATTCCGACGTTCGTGGAAGCGCGGAAAGCAGCGCCCGTATGGGAGCCGACGTGAAGGCCGATCCCTGCGTCCAGCCGCCTTCCGGCAACATCAATAAGTAAGCAGCATGGTGGTTGTCCTGCCGCGCGCTCCATGCCGGCAGGACACTACCGAACGCTGATGTCCATCATCATGCCTCGCGTGAAATGAGGCGCACCGCGTGTGATGTCGGGCAGGAAGCAAATCAAACCGTAGTTCCCCACGGCAAAATTCATTCTAAAGAATCCGTCGCGTCCGGGGTCTATTCCCACCAAGCCACCGACCGGATGACCGGCGGGCGAAACGGCGACGCCCGGTCGAAAGGCATTCAGGAAATCATCGGCCGACGCATCAGGCGAGAGCCGGACCACCACGACTTCATGCGGTTGACTGCCGTTGTTGACCACACGGACGATATGAGAGCCGGCGGTGATCGGCCCGGACAATTCAAAACGAAAATCCACGGCTGTGATCGTGAGATCGGTCGCCGGAGGAGAATTTGACCGCGCGCCACCCGCGAGCACCTTCACGGATTTCAGCATCCCGCGGGCCACATGCGGCATGCCTTGGCTATCCGGGATCCCGCAGATCAGCACATAATCACCGGGCTCAAGGCCGATGAATGCAAGCGCCTGTTCCCCGGGCGCCACGCTGTTGGGACCACCCCTCCGTTGAACCCATGACGGCATTCGTGACGGATCGGCATTGATCTGCGCAGTAAAGTCTGCGGCGGTCTTTCCCGTGGGCAACCGGATGAATTGAATCTGGTGGAGGTCGCGGCCCTCATTGCGGAGGCGAACTGGCACCATCCCGGCAGCAATCGCATCCGGACCCGTGAAAGTGAAGTCACGCGCGACATACGTGACTTCGTCCTGTGCCACCGCCCACACCGGATGGGACAAGACTGCCACGAAGGCGATGCTCAGAACACACCGCGCAGGTGGAGAACTCACCCCATTCACGCGCACATGCTCAGGACTTTGATCCGTTCTTCGAGGAGCGCGTATGCCATCGCTTGGTGAGCACGTATCCCACCATGGCCACTGCAACGAGGACAAGGAGCACACTTAAGGGGCGCGTGTCCCGCCCGGAGCGAGAAGACCTGTCATTGACCGTCGGCGGCGTGATGTTGACGCTCTCCGGTCTGTCGGATTGCGTCAGGCTTGCGGTTGAAGCCTTTGCATCGTCGCTGAGAGCCTGATCGCCGTGTTGCTCAGTCGAACGGACGGAAGAGAAAGAGTCCTCCAACGTCTCGAGGGGTTCCGGCACCGAGGCGGGAGCCCTGGCTTGAGCCTTTCCGCGATCAATCTGGGGCAGTCTTCGCGATTCCGCTCGCTGGAGGTCCAACCTTTTTTGACGGGCGGTGTCGGCCAGCGCCGCATCGAGTTGCTGCGCAAGCTCTTCTTTTTCTCGCTGAGTGGCCGCCATTTCCTGGATGGCTTCAGCCCTTGCGGCCTCAAGCTGCTGTGCAAGGTTCCGATTTTCCTGTTCTTTGCCCAGCGAGGCGGTGGTGGAGTCGGCCAGTGGTTGGGCCGGCGAATTCTTCGCTCCGTTGACCGGTATATCCCCGGACGAGGCGCACCCCATGAGCAAGGCCGCCAGAACTGCGATGAGGAAAGACCGTACCATCGAAAACGTCTTGTACAGGACCGCCGGCAAATAAGAGAAGCCTACGAAAGGGTTACACGCGACAGCCCGCGTACAGGGGAATCATCGCTCCTACAGGGGAGGGCTTTACGCCCTCCCCTGCAAGAGACGACGGTCATCTGCGGAGGTAGAGTACGGACATGCCGCCGAAAGGCGCCGACATGCTCTGGGTGGCACCGGCCGCGATCGGCGCGCCGGCGATCGTTTGGCCGGTCCCCGGGTTGAACCACTCCACATTCAACGATCCTGTCGTCCCCGACAGATTCACCGTAAACGTGCCGCCGTTTTGGGCATACACGAGATATTCTCCGCCCGACGGATTGGCCAGGCAATAACCGGTCGAGGCCAAATCCTCTCGCGGCGTCATCGCGATCAGGTTCATCCGCTTGGCGTAAGACAATGTGTGTCCCATCGCTTTGCGGGCGTCCGGATCCGGAGCCGCGTTGCCGTCGTTGGGGAACGCCCCATCGCTATGGTCGGTGTACGAATCCATATAGATGGGGTTGAGCCCTCGGAGAAAACTCCTCCACGCCCATGCGCGGTCCCCGCCGAGCCCCCACAGGTGATCAGTATCCACGATGATCACCTTCCGGCCATCGGCCGCCGGCGGATTCGACATGTAATCCTCCTCCTGATGAGGAGAAATCCAATCGGCCGGACTATTGAACAGGTTCGAGTTATTCGCCGGCGGCGAATACTGCCATGTCATCCCGACCGGATGCCGCTTGGGCTTCGTGGCCTCATATTGTTTAATCGTGTTGATCAACCGGTACTGCCAGTTGGTCGAATCCGGAGTGACCTCATTGCCGATCTCATAGAGCACGTTGTCGAGGTCGTTCACCGTGTCGATGACTTTGCGGACATAGGCCTCCTCAAACGACGTCACCGCGCCGTTGGCGAGGGTATGCACCTCGTCGCCATTCCCATCGCCGTTCAGATCGCCGCTGATCCCGTTGACGTTGTTGTTGCGTCCGTACGGATGGCCGAAAAACTGGCTGGAGGTATGGACGCTCCATCCTTCAAACAGCATGATGGACACGTACATCCCGCGGTCGCGCGCCGCGATGATGCGCTGCCGCAACCGGTCGAAATAGCCCTGATCGAATTGCGACAAATTATATTTGGCTCCTCCGTCTTCCGCCGTACCCGGGCCGGTCCGCTGGAATGCCTGCGGCGCTCTGGGTGTCCAGTTGCCGCCTGACGTGGACTCCCACACCCACAACCTGATGAAGTTGTGGTTGAGGCCCTGCAGGAAATCCAGGTACCCGGGATAATTAAATGTGATCTGATTGCCATTCACGCCGATGTCCTGGAAGTTATTCCAGGTGTGCGAGCCGGTGAGATAGACCGCTCTCCCGGTATTGTCCGTGAAATACCGTGCGTTGCTCGGAGACACGCGAAGCGGCCCATCGATACCGACGCTCGGATTCGGTAACGGAGCCGGCGTCGGATCCGGCGTGGGCGCCGGAGGGTTCGAAACCGGCGTCGGTGTGGGCACCGGGTCCGAAACGGGCGTCGGCGCGGGGGCCGTCCCGCTCACGCGCGCCAGCACTTCTTGACCTGGCAACGCACGATTGTACACGCCGACTTCGTCGATCGTCCCCTTGAACATCCATTTCCAACTTGCGGCAAACGGATTGCCGCTGCCGATATAGAGCGGCGCCGTGCCGTAGTCGCGCAGCATGCCGGTATAAGTTGTCGGCGAGCCACTGACTTCCTGGCCGTCCACATACAGATGCAGTTGTTTGGCGGTGTCGTCCACCGTCATAGCCACGTGATGATACGCGCCCGGTGCGACAACCCCTGAGAGGACAAAGAACTTCTGGTTGCTGGTATTCCAGACGTCCGCGTGGAACCGCCCGTCGTTCATGTACACCAACCCGGTGTGATAGCCCGGCCTCATCAT
>VBOG01000190.1 GCA_005877815.1 Nitrospirota bacterium | reverse complement strand
AGCTGTGGAGAGCGAGCCAGCAGATCCTGTTCCGCTACGACGTGATTCCGGGGCCGAAGGTGTTCGAGACCCAGATTCACGGGCGCAAGTTCGAGATGTACAACGACACGGTGCTCGGGTTCAACAAGTCGGGCAAGGAGATCGTGCGCATCCAGGTGGAGGAACCGATCTACATCCGCCCGGCCGAACGGGTGACGTGGTTGTAATCTGAACGGCGTCCGGCCAAGACCGGGGACGCCTACAGAACAACGCCGGCGGCTTCCGTAGCTGCGAGCTCTTGGGCGAGCAGCGTTCAAATCAAGGGGCGAGGTTCCGAAAGGGGCCTCGCCCCTTGTGTTTTTCCGCAACTCATTGTGAAAGCCCCAGTCGCCTCATTACAATACATACGAAAGGCCGCGTGTCGGGCTGCGGACGAATTGTATGGCGGATGGCTGGCTCTCAAGACAAGCGTTTGAGGCTCTGGTGGAAGAAGCAGTAAAAGGGCTTCCCAAAGAGTTCCTCCCTTCCTTGAACAACGTGGTGATCGAGGTTCAGGAAGAGCCTGATACAGAGACGTTGAAGGCTGTCGGGATGGAAGCGGAAGAGCCGGACGAACTTCTCGGTCTCTATGCGGGGCGCTCGATCCATGGAGAATCATTTTTCGACACAGGAGGCCAGTTACCCGACCGCGTTTATATTTATAGAGGACCGATCTTACGCTTGTGCGAGACCAGCGATGAGGTGATCCGTGAGGTTCAAGAAACCGTGGCCCATGAATTGGGCCACCATTTTGGCCTGTCCGACTTCGACATGCCATTTTAAGACTACGGCCAAGATTTTCGCATCCGCATGCTCTGTCGTCGGGTTCCTCAATTCGGCCACCCTCGCCGGACATGCCGGAGGGATGGACAATCCGGGAGCGCCCGTCGTGCTGCCGTACGAACTATGGGCGGGCCTGGTCGGTGTTGCCGTGCTCCTATTGATTACCATCGCGTGGCTTGCGGGAAACGCCTGGCACCTTCATAAGATCGATCGCCGTTTGCGTCTGCTCGAGGAGAAACAGAGACAATAAGTTCTGTGCTACTATCATGACTCAGCCCTCATTGGCCCTTCGACAGGAGGTGACGTGATGAACACCACGTTCCGCACACTTTCGCTTGTTGGATTACTCATCTTGGCGGCATGTGCTGGTTTCCAGGAAGGCTATCCTCCGGCCACAAACCCCTTCCTTGCGGGAGCTCCCTCGTTAGAGACGGTCAAACTGCCGCCCACGAGGGTCGCCTTGATCTGGCTTGAACCGGCAGGAACACCGGCACCCGTCACGGCACAGCGTGCGCTTGCTGAGAAGATAAAAAATCAGTTCCTGACAGGGAAGCGCTTGGAAATCGTCGGCGCCGCAACCATTCCCGCCGTACCTGGAGATGTTCTTTCCGAGGTGCGAAAGACGGCCCAGCCATTCAATGTGCAGCAGGTGCTCGTCGTCATGCCAAGGGGCACGGAAGTGACGACACCAGTGCGGTTGCAGTATGGGCGTGACGGTAGCGCGATCGGCACCCGCACTGACAGCTATACGTCCCTTACGCTCGTCGGTGTGGATTTGGCGAGCGGCAAAAGTCTCTACTCGCTCGTGGCGAACGGCGATGCCCGGCTCTTGAAGACCGATTATGAAGACGCTCGCCCCTGGTACCCGAGGATTTCACCGGGGCTCACCTCAAGCGCCTACATTTACCCTGAACGAAGCGTCTTTCCGCCAGGGGAAGTGCATGCCGTCGCGTTGGAACAGGCGGTTAACAAGCTGATTTATGAGTTGGGTCGCGCAGTCGGAAGCTGATTGGCTCCACTGGTTTGCACCCGCTTTAGTTCATGACAGACTGGCTGTCTTACCGGTCCATTGTGATCCTTTTTGGACTGTCGATCGCCGGGTTTGTGGGGACGCTCGTCGTCATCCCATGGATTCTCGTGCGCCTGCCCCCGCACTACTTTGATGAGCGCCATCCTCGAATCTGGCTGGCGAAACGTCACCCCGTGCTTCGGGCCGTGCTATTGGGAATCAAGAATGTCGTCGGTTTTATTTTTCTTCTGGCGGGCATCGCAATGTTGGTCCTTCCAGGCCAAGGGATCCTGACGATGCTGCTTGGCCTGTCGCTCTTGGACTTCCCCGGAAAGCGATCGCTCGAGCGCCTCATTGTAAGCCGGCCACTCGTGCTGCATGGCATCAACCGCCTGCGCGAACGCTTCAACCGGCCTCCCTTCACCATCTGTCCCTAGAATAGTTCACCTGTCGAACCGACCGGCCCGGGGTAGGTCAGCCGGCCATTTTCAAATTTCGCCCACGACGGCAGCGTATGCGGCGAAACATGGTCCGGAGACACAATGTCAAAGGCAGCCCACCCACGAACCAGAAATGCGTCTGCGATGAGCGACCGATGACATCGCCACGGAACTGCCTCGGCGCACATGATGGCCGTTGGCTGGGCTTCCGCGATTCGGACAAGTTCCTCCATCGCCTGCTGAAATGTCGGCGTAAGCATGTAATCAGCATATCCGCGGAAGCTGAGGTTCCGCCAGCCGAGGTTCGGGGAGTCCGGGCTACTCGGTCGACGGCCGCCAAGTCCGGGCAAATGAGCATACCGAAGCCCTGAGGACGGCAAGCCCCGAGTAAGGGCGTCGGAATTGAACTGAGGATTGCGGCGTGAGGATGGAAACCGTCTCACATCCACCACGGAGCGGATGCCGTGTGTCTGTAACAGCTCTACAAATTCTTCGAACGGCCGTGTCGAATGTCCGAGAGTCCACAAAGTATTCGCCATGACGGCATCGCTATGAAGAACTTCTGTGTTGAGCGGCGTAGCGGACGTAATTGACGGCGGATTCGCGGATCCAGACAAGTTCCTCGACACTCAGGCCGCGCCGGACTTTGGCGGGTGATCCAACAATCAGCCTTTTAGGCGGGACGATGGTTCCCTCAGTCACAAGCGCCCCTGCGCCGACGATGGAATCCTCGCCGAGCACTGCGCCGTCCATGACGATCGCTCCCATCCCCACCAACACGCGATCCTGGATGGTGCATCCATGCAGGACCACATGATGACCGATGGTGACGTCATCGCCGATCACCAAGGGATGGGTGTCGTGCGTGACGTGCAACACGCATAGGTCTTGAATGTTCGTCCGGCTGCCGATCCTGATGTAATGAACGTCCCCTCGCACGACGCTGTGAAACCACACGCTTGAATCCTGTCCGATTGTCACGTCACCGATAATAATTGCGCTCTCTTCAACAAAGACACCGTCGGAGAGCTTGGGAACGATGCCTTGAAATGGGCGCAGCATGTCTCTCCAATCTAGGCGGGATGCGAGAAGGAAATCAATCAGGCACGGATCGTCTGGACGGTCACGAACGGCGGGTCCTGTCGCTCAGCAGCCGGGGAACCCGTTGCTCTTTACGCAGGTCCTGTCGCCGCATCACCCAGACGTGCTCAGACCCTTTCGCCGTCGCAGCCCCGCAGACTCGGCTGTAGGCTCTTCCTCTCCGCCTGGGTCCCATGCGGCACCACCCGCGCAACTGCAACGGGTCAATCCGATCGCTCAGGGCTCAAGAAAATTCGCGCCGGGCTCAGGGCGCCCGCTACGCGCCACCCGCCGCGGGAATGTCGATTTTCTTCGAATCGCTTACGTTATAATGAAACATGCCGATCTGCCTTTTTCGTTGGCTTCTCAGTATCGCCACCATTACCGCCATCGTGTCTTCGAGCGCCGACAGCCTCGCACAAACGAAGGGCATCTGGATGGCCAAAGCGCCTGCCCCAACGAAGCGGACCGAGGTTGTCGCCGCAGCCGTCAACGGCAAGATCTATGTCATCGGAGGGTTCGTCCGCGGGCTGACGGTGGTGTCCGCCGCGGTGGAGGAATATGACCCCGCAACGGATCGCTGGCGCGAACGCGCGTCTCTGCCTTCCGGCGTCCACCACGCGGGCATTGCAGTCGTGAATGGGCGGCTCTACATCGTCGGCGGCTTCGAACACTCTCTCCTCACGATTTGGAATCCATTAACGAGCGTCTATGAGTACGATCCTCGGGCGGATAGCTGGTCTGCGCGGAAACCGATGCCCACCCCTCGCGGCGCGCTCGCCGTGGCGGTGTTGGACGGCAAGGTGCACGCCGTCGGCGGGTATACCCGCGATGGAAATACCGGAGCGCATGAGGTATACGATCCCGCAACGGACACCTGGACAGCACGCGCTCCGCTGCCGACACCACGAGATCATCATACTGCCGCGGTCGTCGCGGGACATCTGTATGCCATCGGCGGAAGACTGAATCGCCAGTATGGTCAGAACCTGGCAGTGACAGAATCGTACGATTCTCCATCCGACCGTTGGGCGCGTAAGGCTGACCTGCCAACACCACGCAGCGGCATCACATCTGCAGTCGTCGGAGAGCGCATCTTCGTGTTTGGTGGAGAGGCTCCATCCGGAACCTTCCATGAGAATGAAGCCTACCATCCGGCATCCGACCGTTGGGAGTCATATGCGCCGATGCCCACGGCCCGGCACGGCCTCGGGTCAGCCGCCGTGGACAGCCGGATCTACGTCATTGCCGGCGGTCCCACCCCGGGCGGGTCATTCAGCGACGCGAATGAGATGTTTGTCCCGCCATCACTTCACCCATAGAGATGATGTCCATGCCCTTATGTCTTTTTGCTACACTAACGTCTTCGCGTTACGGAACCGAATGATGCCTGGGAAGAAATGTTTATTGCCGGTTTTTGCCGCGGGCCTTTTGTTCATCGCAGGGGCGAACGCAGCCGAATCACCTCGAGACGGCATTCCCACGCCCATCGTCGTGCGTGTGGTGGCAAGCCATGCCATGGCCTTGGGTGACAGCGTGGGCGGCGCCTATGTGACCATCACCGATGCGGCCACCGGCGCGATTCTCGCCGCCGGCACACAACAGGGCCCGAGCGGGGATATGAGGCTGATCATGCAAACCCCTCGGCTCCAAAGCGAACCGATTTATAGTGCGAAGGAATCCGCTGCCTTCAAGGCCGAACTGAAATTGACCAAACCGACACTTGTAGAGGTCACCGGGGAAGGCCCCTTACAGTTCCCGTCGGCGAAGCGGCGCGCGTCCAAGACAGTGCTTCTGTACCCCGGGAAAGCGGTCATCGGCGACGGCATCGTGCTGGAGCTCAACGGGCTCATCGTGCAAATCGAAGCGCCGACCAAGGAGCGGCCTTTGGGCATTGGGGATGCAGGAACCATCCGTGCCACGGTCCGGATGCTCTGCGCCTGCCTCGTCGAACCATTCGGCAACTGGGATTCCCGGAAGATGGAGCTCTATGGAGAAATACGCGACGGAGACCGTGTGATCGGCAGGATCGACCTCTACCATCAAGGCAAGGGCCTCTTTCAGGGCATCTTCACGATCCCGCGTTCGCTCAATGGTCGGGAGCAATTGGCGCTGCGAGTCGTCGCATCCGATGCGGAAGGCGTGAATTCAGGCTTTGAAGAGATCACATACAAATTGGTGCCGTGGGAGCAGAGCCGCGACGCCACCGGACAAGACATCCCCGACCTCACACCGCAGAAGCCGTAAAAGAGCACTCTGAGCAAAACGAAGTGGTCTCCGATTCGCTGGTGGGACTCACTTGCAGGTGACCGGCAGCGGCGGGATGACGGCATAGCCCGTCGCAGCATAGTCCGCCATCGTCGCGTCGCGAGAAAACGAGATGTTGTAGGGATCCGCAGTGGAACCGGCGAGCCCGACCCAGCCCGCATAGCCGCCCTCCGTCGTGTTCAGCAACAACCCGCCGATCACCGTCTCGGTTTCCATCGTGGTATCGAGCATCTTCTCGCGCGTTCGGTGCGGCACGCTATGAACATGGATCAACAAACGTCCTGGGGCTTCAAGCAGGTGGACATTGTAGCCGACTGGCGGTTTATCGCCTGCTTGCAGGACAAGGAAACCTAAGTGAGCCGGCCAAACGGTCGCCACGCGAAGCGTCAGCCGGTACTCGCCGGCAACACAGGTAAGGATCGTCAGATCCGACTCGCGGTACCAATGGCTCGGTGAAATCGCGCCCGTGTGGGGACGTGCCTTGACGTGCGCAGCCGCGGACCTATGTTCCGTCGCGCCGGCAGACATGCGACAGGCCCAGTCCGAAAGCGCCGAGCGCTTCGTCTCCGTCTCGTCTTCGGCGAGCACCTCGATGGTCGCGCGCAGACCGGTGCCGGTGCTCCGGAACAAGACCAGCCCCATGTTCACACTCTGATCGACTTTGAACGCCTCGTCGGCCTTCGAACCTTTGCCTTCATGGATCATGAAGACTCCCGCCTTCCCTCCGTTGAGGAAGTGGCCGTGCACCGGGTACAACCGTTCGCGTCCATCCGCCCCTTGTTTCAGGAAAAAGCTCTGTTTGCCATCGTCGAAGTCATCGCCCGATGCGAGCAACTCGGCGTGCTCCGTCTTGCCCTGCACGGTCCTGTCGCACTGCATCAACACGCGCCCTGGGTGGACAAGCCGCGGAGGAAGATCGGGCTCGGCGGCTGGATTGCCTTTGATGGCAGGCGGTCTGGGTTGATGGCGCGAAGGATGGTCCCCATCGCCTAAAGCATCGGGATGGTTCGCAAACACGAGGATGATGACGAGCGAAATGCAAGCGGCCACCGTCAAGGCGTACGGCCGGCCCCTTAGCTGAATCAATGCCCCTGTCCTTTCCCTTCCTTGCCTTCTGCGCCCTTGTGGGTAAAGAACAATGCGAGCGCCACGAAAAGAATGCCGACGCCGAGGTACAGAATCTTCAGCGGGTCGTCGAACGTGGTGTGGATCACATTTTTAAAAAAGGTGACGATCAGAATCATCAGGATGACTTTCGCCAGCCGGTCCTTGAGATCGTCCAGACTGTGAATCAGGAGTATCCGGGAACTTGCCGCCGCTTCCGCCTCGGCCTCATCGATCTTGCTGATGAACAATTCGTACAGTCCCAGGGCGAAGATGAACAGGACAGTTGCGAGCAGAAAGTCGTCCACGGCGCCGATGATGTGTCCCACGACTTCGCCGTGAAACTCCTCATACACGGCGCCGGTCCGGTCGTTTGTGCCCATGCTCACGTACCGGAACACTTTCGCGATCAGTTCGATGACGTCGACCGTGGCGACCACAAAGAGGATCACGGAAGAAATCATGCTCGACGTGACCGCCAGGAGCACGATGAATCGACTATTCCAGAGGAACTTCTCAAAGCCATGCTCGATGGCTTTCATGACGGCATCTTTCATGATGGCTTCAGATGCCGGGCGGCGGTCCGGAGCACGAGGCCACGGGGAAGGATTCGGAGCAGTTGCACAAGCAAGCGATTTCGCAATCCGGTGACCAGAGGCTCGCGGGGGTGATCGAGTGCGGCGAGCGAGTCGGACACCACTTCATCTGCGGTCTGAACGCCGCCAACGGCATAACGAGGCTCTGCGAACCCCGCCGTTGCGTGAAAATCGGTCACAGTTTGTCCCGGGCAACAGGTCTGCACGATGACTCCATAGGCCTGCGCCTCCCGGCCGATGCTCGCACCCAAGCTGATCATGAATGCCTTCGTCGCGGCATACAGCGATATGTACGGCAACGGCAGAAACCCAGCAACGGAGGCGACATTAATGATGGTTCCGCTTCGGCGTTCCCGCATCTCCGGAAGAAAGAGGCGCATGGATTTGGTCACGGTGACGAGATGCAAATAGAGCATGTCCTGGATACGTGGCATGGGCATGTCCGCAAATTCTCCATGGAAACCGAAACCTGCATTGTTGACAAGCACGTCCACGGGAACGGTCCGGCGGGATCGGACTTCCGCGTACAACCGTTCGGCACCGTCCACCTGCGCGAGGTCCAGCACGATTTCCTCGACGAGTACCCGATGGGTTGCGCGGATCTCCCGGGCCACCGCACTGAGCCGGGCGGCATCTCGAGCCACCAAGTAGAGATTGTATCCTCGGGCCGCGAGCTGTCGGGCATAGCTTTCGCCGATCCCGCGTGATCCTCCGGTGATGACGGCGAGCATGAGGGCGCCACTATACCAGACACCCCTAAAGTAGACAACGCTACCGCGATACCCCTGGACAAAAGAGAGGGCGATGGTTAATCTGCCTGTATGGCTGTGAAATTTCGCGATTACTATGAGGTCTTGGGAGTCCCTCGGACTGCCTCCGAGAAGGACATTAAGAACGCTTATCGGAAGCTTGCCAGACAGTACCATCCCGACTTGCAATCTTCCGACGCCAAGAAGAAGACATCCGAGGAGAAATTCAAAGAGATCAATGAAGCCAATGACGTTCTGAGCGATCCTGAGAAGCGGAAGAAGTACGACCAACTCGGCGCCCAGTGGAAGGACGGAATGGATTTCACTCCGCCGCCGGGCGGACAATGGCAGGAACGGACATGGACCGGCGGAGAGGACTTTGGCGGTGGCGACTTCAGTGACTTCTTCGAAGCCCTGTTCGGAGGAGGAGCGCAGACGCGCTGGGGCCGCGGCCCACGAAGGGCGGAGCCCACCCGTGGCGCCGACCTTGAGGCCGAGATCGAGCTCTCCTTGGAAGATCTCGCGCGGGGCGGGACGCGACGCGTGACGCTGATGGCGCGTGATCAAGCGGGGCATGCCCGGCCGAAGGAGCTGGACATGACGATTCCCAAAGGCATGCGCGAAGGAGAGCGGATCAGGCTGAAGGGGCAAGGAGGGCCTGGACGCGGGTCGACACCAGCGGGGGATCTTTTTCTGAGGATTCGCGTGCAGCCGCATCCTGTATTCACGCAAATCGAAGGTTCTCCAGATGATATCGAGATTGATCTGCCGTTGCTTCCTTGGGAGGCCGTTCTCGGCAAGGAAGTCGCAGTGCCGACACTCGGCGGCCCCGTGACGATGCGTATTCCTCCCGGAAGCCAAGCGGGCCAACGCCTCCGTCTTCGCGGCAAGGGTTTGCCGCGACGCGACGGGACAAGCGGCGATCAATATGTCCGATTGACGGTCGTCACGCCCCGATCCGTGACGAAACGCGAGCGTGAACTGTATGAAGAATTGTCCAAGTTGTCCACCGAGGATCCGCGCCGAACCTTTGCCTCTACCTCCTCCGGCCGTTAATGGACTCGCTTCTCTCCTTTTTCGTCACCGCATTTGTGTCCATTTTCGTCACGTTGGACGCCATCGGAAACATTCCGATTTTTCTCTCCATCACGCCGCAGAACACGCAGGAAGAGCGTGCCGAAATGATCACGCGGGCGGTGCTTGTTGTGCTGGCCGTTCTGGTGTCGTTCGCCCTGTTCGGAAATTTAATTTTTCGTTTGTTCGGCGTGACAATCGAAGCGTTTCGGATTGTCGCCGGGCTGCTCCTCCTCAAGATCGCCTTCGACATGATGGAAGCGAAGCCGGCGCGCGCGCGCCACACTCCCGAGGAAGATTTTGAAAGTCGAAAGGCGCAGGATGTTGCGCTGATTCCGCTGGCGATCCCGCTGTTGAGCGGTCCCGGGACGATTTCCACGGTGATCGCCCTGACCGGGCAGGTCACGAAAACATCGGCTGCCCTGCCGGCATTCGGCGTCCTGTTAATGGCCATCATTCTGAATGTCCTCATCGCGTTTATCGCTTTGAGAAGCGCGACCCCGATTTCACGTTTCCTGAAGGAGAGCGGGATGCGCGTCTTCACCCGCATCATTGGCCTGATCCTGGCCGCCATTGCGGTGCAGTTCATCATCACAGGAATCAGGGACGCGTTTCACTTGTCGGCTTGATATGCCTTCGATGAGCCGGTAGGATTGCGCCAATGTCCATCGGCCCCCCCACAGGCATGCGGGACTGGCTCCCGCACGAGACTCTTCTCCGCCAACGCCTCATGGAAACCATCGGCTCGGTGTACCGGCTCTACGGCTATCTTCCCATCGATACCCCGGCGCTGGAGGATCTTGAGGTGCTGCTTGGGAAAGGCGGCGGGGAGAACGAAAAGCTGCTTTTTAAGGTTCTCAAGCGTGGTGAAAAGCTCGCTCAGGCCAAGGAGAACGAGCTCGCGGACTATGGTCTTCGCTATGACTTGACAGTCCCGCTCGCCCGCTTCGTCGCCTCGCATCAAGGCAAGTTACCCAAGATTTTTCGCCGGTACCACATTGCCCCGGTGTGGCGCGCGGACCGGCCTCAAAAGGCACGATATCGTGAGTTCTATCAATGCGACATTGACGTCGTCGGCGGGGCGTCGTCGGCCTATGAGGTCGAAATTATCACGGCCACTGAGCGCGTCCTCAGGGAACTGAAGCTCGGCACTTATTGGTTCCGTATTACCGACCAGAGGTTGCTGCCGCTTATTCTGGGCGGTTTCGGCGTTCACCAAGATAAAATAACTCCAATTACTGTGATCCTCGATAAGTTGGACAAGATGGCCGGAGGTTCGGGTGAAGCATTTTCGGAATTGCAAACCATACTTCCCGAAGGCTCTGAGGAACTCAAGAAAACAGGCGGCCTTCTCGTTGAGGCATATGCCGATCGGAACCACGAAACGGGCAGATACGAGCGTCTCGCAAAGTTTTCAAAATACCTCGACCTTATCGAAAACAGTGCGATCCGTGCGGAAATCGATCGGATTCTTCAAAACGTGAAGCACATCATCGACGCGGTAATGGCGATCAATCCAAGCTCCAGGATTGTGTTCGATCCCATCCTTGTTCGCGGCATGGATTACTATACGGGCCCGATCTACGAAGCGGTCGTAGAAGGATTTCCGTCGTCGATCCTTGGCGGCGGTCGGTACGATGGGCTGATCGGGCGATTTGCCGGGAAGGACATTCCTGCCGTCGGGTGTTCGATCGGCTTCGAACGCATTCTGGCGATTTTGCATGATCGAGAAGACGCGCTTTCTTCGACCGTCGTGGCACGAACTCTTCTTCTTCGGCAGGCGCAAGAGGTTGACGACACTCCCTTGAACGCCATGGCCGAGCAGCTGCGCAATGGCGGTATTCCGGTTGAGACTTACCTCGATGCCGACCCCGTCAAAAAGCAACTGGACTACGCTGAGCAGAACGGCATTCGCTGGGTCATCAAATCGGTCCATAATGACGGTACCTTGACGATAAGAGAACTCGCGACGCGTCAGGATAGGATCGTTTCTCTTGACGATTTTAAGTCCCTCCTAGGCATATAAGCACGTAATTGTTCTTACGACTTACTCGACTTATCTGGACGTTTTTATCGCCCCCTTTTTTGTTGACTCAAAAGGCTTAACAATGGTAAATTATGACTGCTTGAAATCTCCTTTGTTCATGCGTTGTTAGATGCATTATTAACCTGTGAATTAGGATGAAAAAACAATCACTTGGAATCCTTTTATCCACAGGCCCAGAAAATCCTAATCTCAGTACAGCGATCGGCGTTTCAGACGCTGCCCTCTCGGCGGGCAAGGACGTCTACCTTTATCTGATTGACCATGGCGTGTTGACCGTTGACGATCCGCGGTTCGATCCCCTCCGCGGCAAGGGCTTGAAGCTCTTTGCCTGCGCGTATGGAGCACAACAACTCGGTGTCCCTAGAAAAGATGATCGAGCTACCTATTGTGGATTAGTCGTTCTATCCAACATTGTGTCCTCATGCGACCGCTTCATTGCATTGAATTGAGTGGCTGCCATGTCGGTGCAGGTTTCGCCGAAGGTCCTTGTCCTGATCCAGGAGGATCCCTTTAAAAGCCATCGGGCTGTAGAAGCGCTCCGCATCGCGCTGGGGTTAGGCTCCACGAATGAGGGAAAGGATGTGACCATCGTGCTGGCCGGCCGTGCCCCCCATCTTCTATCCGATGATACGACGAACATCGTGGATGCCGAAATCCTCGAAAAACATCTCCCTGTCTTTATTGAGTGGGGAACGTCATTCGCGATCGCAAGCGACGCGGAGCGGCCGGCTCAATTTCACTCCGAATGCGCCATCCGCACGATCACTCAGGGCGAGATCTCATCGGCTGTCGCTGCAGCCGACCGCGTCTTGGTATTTTAAAATGACCCTCCATCTGCTCAAGAATCCCCGTGATCCTCTGGCCTTGAAGACTCTTGCGGTTGTTCCGCCGCCTCAGGGATCCTCTGCTGTCGTCCTGCTGACGGATGTGCGAGATCTGCCGAGCATTCCGGGTGTTCCTATTTATGCCTTGTCGGATCACCCGAGGCCCGACAAACACACGATCGGGTACCCCCAATTGGTCGAAATGATCTTTCATGCCGACAAGGTCATCACATGGTAATGTGCCGCGGACTCTTGTTCCGAAGTGTGGATGAAAGAAAAAGAGGCGGAGAAGGAATATGAGTATGGCCTGTGTGTGGTGGGGATTGAAGGAAACGACGCTCATTTTCAGGCGGCTCGGAGGGAGGCGCCACTGAGGATGAAGGGTGTATTGCCTAGGAATAATAACTTAACCATGCAGGGATAGATGTGGACATGTTTCCCGATGAAACGTTATCCACAGATGTGGAAAAACTGTGGAACAAGCAATTAAAAGTAACGAAGTAAGTGCGCTCTCGCTCTGGGAGGCGGCCGTCCCCCTACTCCGAGAACGGGCCACGAGCGATGTCTTTGAAACTTGGTTTAAAGACATAACCATCGGAAATATAAATGGAAATGATGCTTCCATTCAAGTACCAAATAAATTTTTCAGGGACTGGATCAGGGATCACTACCAGGCTTTACTTGAGGAGGTGCTCGGTCAGGTCACGGGTAAGAGTGGAATGCGGGTCAGCTATGCCGTCAAGGAGACTGAGGGCGCTAAGCCGCAGGCCCGCGAGATTGATCGGCCTACAGCCGTAGCTCGGGGGAAGCGTCCGGCGCCTCATATTGACGCCCGGTACACGTTTGAAACATATGTTGCAGCCTCCAACAACCAATTGGCGCGCGCCGCCAGCCAGAAGGTCTCTGAGTCTCCCGGCGCAGCCTACAACCCCCTGCTCATCTACGGTGGCGTCGGGCTGGGAAAGACGCATCTCATGCATGCCATCGGTAATTACGTGGTGACTCACTCTGATTTACGAATTGCCTATGTCACGTCCGAGCAATTCACGAACGAAGTCATCAATGGCATCCGCTACGACAAGATGATTGATGTCCGGCGACGCTACCGGAACATTGACATGCTGCTTGTGGACGACATCCAGTTTATCGCTGGCAAGCAGGCGACGCAGGAGGAGTTCTTTCATACATTCAATAGCCTCTATGAAGCACGCAAACAGATCGTGCTCTCGAGCGATCGCTTCCCCAAGGATATCGTGGAAATGGAAGAGCGCCTGCGGTCTCGCCTGGACTGGGGGCTGGTCGCGGACATCCAACCCTACCCGCTGGAGGCGCGGATCGCCATTCTTCGCGATAAGTCCGACCGCGAAGGGATTGTTATGCCCGATGAGGTCGCCGTCTTTGTGGCCAGTCACATCAAGGCGAATATCCGCGAGCTGGAAGGCTCTCTGATCCGGTTGGGCGCCTATGCCTCCCTCACAGGCCAGGCGATTACCCTTGAAATGGCGAAAAATGTCCTGAAGGAGCTGGTGAACGACTCCAAGCGCATCATCACGCTGGAAGCTGTCCAGGAAGCCGTTGCAACCAAATTCCACATCAAAGTGTCTGAGATGAAGTCGAGACGCCGGACAAAGGCTCTGGTCTATCCCCGGCAGGTGGCGATGTACCTCTGCCGGGAAATCACCCAGCAATCCTATCCTGAAATCGCCCGGCATTTCGGCGGCAAGGACCATACGACGATCATGCACGCCTGTCGGCAGATCGAGAAGGCCAAACAAAGCGATCCGGGATTGCCCGGCACGCTGGAAGAATTGAAGCGCCAGATCATCGGCGCCTGACGTTACTGGGGGGACTGACCATGAAGATCAGGATTGCCAGGGATGAGTTGTTGACCGGGCTTCAGCGGGTCCAGGGCATTGTGGAGAAGCGCAATACCATGCCCATCCTCTCGAACATTCTGCTCGAGACGAAGCAGGACGGCATTGAGCTCGTGGCCACCGATCTGGAGATCGGCATCCGCGGGCATTACAAGGCCGATGTGCTGGAGGCAGGTAGCGTCTCCGTGTCCGCCAGAAAGCTTTACGAGATTTTGAAAGAGATGCCGGATAGCGAAGTGACGGTTGCCACCCAGGAGAACAACTGGGTACAGATCCATGCCGGGAAGAGCCAGTTCAAGATCGTCGGGCTCGCGGCCTCGGAGTTTCCCGCGCTTCCGACCATCGAACGGGAAGGCCGCGTGGCGATCTCTGGCACCGGATTGGCGGCGCTGATCCGAAAGACCCTTTTCGCCGTCGGCGACAATGACGCACGCTACGTGCTGAATGGCCTCCTGATCACGCTGATGTCGAACGACAAAAAGGTGACGATGCGGCTGGTCGGAACGGACGGCCATCGGCTGGCGGTCGCCGAGAGCGAGCTGACCGTGGAAGCCTCGACCGACATGCCAAAGGAAATCAAAGCCATCATTCCTCGCAAGGCCGCTCAGGAAATGCGGCGGTTGGTGGAGGAGGAAGCCGGCGAGCCGCTGATCGGGTTTACAAAGAACCTGGTGACATTCCAGAAGAGCGGTGTCTTTCTCACGTCCCGCGTCATGGAGGGCACGTACCCCAACTACCAACAGGTGATCCCGAAGGACAATACCAAGAAGGCGGTTGTGAACCGCGCAGCGCTGGAAGGCGCGCTGCGGCGCGTCGCCGTTCTGTCGCGCGACAAAACCAATGCGGTGCGGATGACGCTGGAGACTGGAACGCTCAGCCTGTATGCGAGCAATCCCGACCTCGGTGAGGCAACCGAGGATTTGGCGATCCAGTACCGCGGCGAAAGCCTCACGACGGGGTTCAACGCGCGCTACCTGCTGGACGCCCTCGCAGTGATGGATGGAGAGACCGTGCATGTGGAAATGAAAAGCGCCTTAAGCCCGTGCCTGCTGCGTCCCGAGGGCGATCCCGGATTCACCTGCGTCGTGATGCCGATGAAGGTCTAGCGGAGGAATAAGGACACTCTATGGCGACAGAAGAGACCAAGCCCGGAACGCCCCGCGACTCGTACGACGCCGACCAGATCAAAGTTCTGGAAGGCCTGGACGCGGTCCGGAAGCGTCCCGCGATGTACATCGGCAGTACCGGCCCGGATGGCCTGCACCATCTTGTGTACGAGGTGGTGGACAACAGCGTCGACGAACACATGGCCGGGTTCGGCGAGGCGATCGAGGTCACCCTGCACATCGACGGCAGCTGCACGGTGATCGACAATGGCCGCGGCATCCCGACCGGCATGCATTCGACTCAGAAGAAGTCCGCCGCCGAGGTTGCCTTGACCATGCTCCATGCGGGCGGGAAGTTCGAGCAGGGCGCCTACACGGTCTCGGGTGGTCTCCACGGCGTCGGCATCTCGGTTGTCAACGCGCTCTCCGAGTGGCTGGAGCTGGAGATCTGGCAGGACGGTCAGGTCTTCGAGCAACGGTACGAGCGCGGGAAGGCGCTGGCCCCGCTCAATATGACCGGCAAGACCAAGAAGCGAGGGACGAAGGTCACATTCAAACCGGACGGCCAGATTTTTGAAAGCCTGACCTTCAGCTTCGATGTCCTCGCCCAGCGGCTTCGGGAGCTGGCGTTCCTGAACAAGGGCCTCGCGATTACGCTCAAGGATGAGAGCCGGGAAAAGGAAGAAGAGTTTCGGTACAAGGGCGGGATCATGTCGTTCGTCGAGCACCTGAACGAGGCAAAGACGCCGCTGCATAAGCCGATCTTCATCGAGGTGGAGCGGTCCGACATGGTCCTCGAGGCCGCGCTCCAGTACAACGACAGCTACGCGGAAGTCCTCTTTTCGTTCGCCAACAACATCAACACCCGCGAAGGCGGCACGCACCTCGTCGGCTTCAAGGCCGCGCTGACCCGTACGATCAACAACTATGCGAACGCCAACGATCTCCTGAAAAAGGAAACAGAGTCGTTGACTGGCGAGGATGTGCGGGAAGGGCTCACGGCGGTCATCAGTGTGAAGCTGCGCCAGCCTCAGTTCGAAGGACAGACCAAATCCAAGCTCGGCAACAGCGAAGTCAAAGGTCTCGTCGAGGCGGCCATCAATGAGGCCCTTGGCGCCTATTTCGAAGAGAATCCGCCCATTGCCCGTAAGATCATCGGGAAGGCGCTGGATGCCGCACGCGCGCGCGAGGCGGCCCGCAAGGCCAAGGAACTGATCCGACGCAAGAGCGCGCTCGACGGCGGCACGCTTCCCGGGAAACTCGCCGACTGCTCCGAAAAGGACCCGGCGCACAGCGAATTATTCATCGTGGAAGGCGACTCCGCCGGAGGTTCCGCAAAACAAGGCCGCGACCGGAAGTTTCAGGCGATCCTGCCGCTCAAGGGCAAGATCCTGAACGTCGAGCGGGCGCGCTTCGACAAGATGCTCTCCAGCGATGAAATCCGTACGCTCATCCAGGCCCTCGGGACCGGCATCGGCCGCTCCCGCGAAGATGCCACCGAGAAGAACAAGGACGATTTCGATATCGCGCGGGCGCGGTATCATAAGATTCTGCTGATGACCGACGCGGACGTGGACGGCAGCCACATTCGGACCCTGCTGCTGACGTTCTTGTACCGCCACATGAAAGAGCTGTTTGAGCGCGGGTATGTCTACATCGCGCAGCCGCCCCTCTTCCGGGTGAAGAAGGGCAAGTCGGAACGGTACCTGAAGGATGAAAATGCCCTGAGCGAATATCTCGCCGACCTTGCGGTCGAAGCGGTGGAAGTCTACGTGGAGAGCGGGCAGGCGTATATGACGGGACGGCGGCTGCTGCCCATCTTGAAGAAGATCATCCAGTTCGAAAACCTTCTCGCCCGCTTCAGAAAGAAGCAGCATGAGGCCGACATCCTGCGCGCATTCGTCGATGAGTCCCAGCTCGATCGTGACCTGCTGAAGAACGTGGCGGCTTTGAAGAAAACCGTCGCGAATGCGAAGAAGGCCTTGGAGTTCGTGTATCCCGGCGCGCCGGTTACCTTGGAAATTGCTGCCGACGAAGAGCACGAATCCAACAAGATCATCTGCCGGGTGCAGACGAACGGCATGCCGCATCACCTGGTGATCAATCACGAGCTTGTGGGTTCGGCGGATTTTCGAGAGCTTCAAAAGCTTGCGCCCTCTGCGATCGGATTAGGACGGCCTCCGTACAAGGTCAAGGCGGATGGTGCGGAGACGCAGTACCAGGGCACTGCCGAGCTGTTGCGAGGGATTCTGGAACTGGGGAAGCATGGGCTGGCCATCCAACGGTACAAGGGTCTCGGTGAAATGAATCCCATTCAACTATGGGAGACCACGATGAATCCCGAGACGAGGACACTGCTCCGCGTCAATCTCGAAGACATCGCCGGCACGGAGGACATCTTCTCGACGCTGATGGGCGATGAGGTCGAGCCGCGGCGGAACTTTATCCAAAAGCATGCGCTCGAAGTTAAGAATCTGGATGTGTAGTGAAGGCGAAGACGGATCCTGTCGCCGAATTACCGGGGCACCTGTTGCTCCGTTCAATGCAACGGGTCATCAGTCAGAGCCTTTCGCCGTCGCAGCCCCGCAGACTCGGCTGCAGGCCCTTCCGCTCCGCCAGGGTCCCATTGGCGCCACCCGCATGAAATTCCGGCATCCTGATGGAGGAGTGATCGATGCCCGTTGATGAACGTCTAGTTCAGGTCAACATCGAGGATGAGATGCGCTCGTCGTACCTCGATTACGCGATGAGCGTGATCGTCGGACGCGCCCTTCCGGATGTCCGCGATGGCCTCAAGCCGGTCCACCGCCGCATCCTCCATGGCATGAACGAGATGGGTCTGGCCGCGAACCGGGCGTACCGCAAATCCGCCAAGATCGTCGGCGAGATCATGGGGAACTATCACCCTCACGGCGACACGGCGATCTATGACACGCTGGTCCGAATGGCGCAGGACTTCAACATGCGCTACGCCCTGGTGGATGGTCAGGGCAACTTCGGGTCGGTGGATGGCGATCCGCCGGCGGCGATGCGGTACACCGAGGCGCGCTTGACGAAGCTCGCCGAGGAGATGCTGGCCGACATTGACAAGGACACGGTGGATTTCGGGCCGAACTATGACGAGTCGCGCACCGAGCCGCTCGTGTTGCCCGCCAAGGTCCCCAACCTCCTCGTCAATGGCGCCGGCGGCATTGCCGTGGGGTATGCCACGAACATCCCGACGCACAATCTCTCAGAGGTCGTTGCGGCGCTGATGATCTTGATCGACAATCCTCAGGCCACGATCGAAGAGCTCATGCGGGTGCTTCCTGGGCCGGATTTCCCGACCGCCGGCTATATCTATGGGATGCAGGGAATCAAGGACGCCTATCACACGGGACGCGGCCTCCTGACGTTGCGGGCGAAGGTCTGCGTGGAGACGGACGAGCGCACCGAGCGGGACAGGGTCCTCGTGACCGAGATTCCGTATCAGGTCAACAAGGCGAAGCTGATCGAGAAGATCGCGGAGCTCATTCAGGACAAGCGCATCGAGGGCATTTCCGATTTGCGTGACGAATCGGACCGCGATGGCATGCGGATCGTGATCGAGCTCAAGAAGGGCGAGATTCCGCAGGTCCTGGTGAATCAGCTTTACAAGCATACGCCGATGCAATCCACATTCGGCGTCATCATGCTCGCGCTGGTCAACAACCGCCCCGAGCTCCTGAACCTCAAACAAATTCTGGCCGCGTTCATCGAGCATCGCCGCGAAGTCGTGGTGCGCCGCACCGCCTACGATCTGCGAAAGGCCGAGGAGCGCGCGCACATCCTCGAGGGCCTGAAGATCGCCCTCGGCAACCTGGATGCGGTGATCGCGTTGATCAAACGCTCCCGTTCGCCGGAAGAGGCGCGCGTCGGTCTCATGCGCCAGTTTCGTCTTTCGGAGGTCCAGGCCACCGCCATTCTGGACATGAAGCTCCAGCGCCTGACGCAGCTCGAACAGGAGAAGCTGACCCAGGAGTACGAGGAGATCATCAAGAGGATCGCCTATTACAAATCGGTCCTTGCCTCTGAAGCCCTCGTGCGTCAGATCATCAAGGATGAACTCGGCGCGCTCAAGGATTCCTACACCGACGACCGGCGGACGCAGATCATCCCCGAAGAGGCGGACATCAATATCGAGGACCTCATCGCTCAGGAAGAGGTGGCGGTGACCATCTCCCATGCCGGGTACATCAAACGAAATCCCGTGTCCCTCTACCGGGCGCAACGCCGCGGCGGGAAGGGGAAGATCGGGATGGGGATCAAGGAGGAGGACTTTGTCGAAACGCTCTTCACCGCCTCCACGCATGATTACCTGTTGTTCTTCACCGACGCCGGAAAAGTCTATTGGCTGAAGGTACATGAGATCCTCGAGGCAGGCCGGGCTGCGAAAGGCAAGGCCATGGTCAATCTGCTCGCCCTGGCGGGGGACGAGAAAGTGACTGCAACGTTGCCCGTGAAGGAATTCCGTGACGATCGCTACGTCGTCATGGCGACGAAGCAGGGCGTCATCAAGAAGACTGAACTGTCGGCATACGGCAACCCTCGTCAGGGCGGGATCATCGCGTTGACGCTGGACGACGGCGACAAGCTGATCGGTGTCGAGATCACCGACGGCCAACGGGAGATCCTCCTCGGCACACGGCATGGGATCGTGATTCGCTTCAAAGAGGAGGACGTCCGGCCTATGGGCCGCACGGCGCATGGGGTACGGGGGATCATGCTCGATGAAGGCAATGAGGTGATCGGCATGGAGACGATCACCCCGGACTCCACGGCCTCGATTCTCACGGTGACGGAGCATGGCTACGGCAAGCGCACGCTGGTGACCGAGTACCGCATCCAGGGCCGGGCAGGCCGCGGCATCATCAGCGTCAAGGTGACCGAGAAGAACGGACCGGCCGTGTCGTTCCACCAGGTCCGCGAAAGCGACGAGATCATGGTGATGACGGCGGAAGGCAAAATCCTGCGGACGAAAGTGGACGATATCCGCGAGATCAGCCGCAACGCGCAAGGCGTGCGCCTGATGGACATGGCTGAAAACGACCGGGTCGTCGGTGTCGCGAAGCTCGCCGAGTCCTCTCCCGACGTGTCCGTCGAAAGCAATGGCGAGGAACCGGCTCCTGATGGAGCCTGAAGAGAGTTCTTCTCCCACCAAAAAGCCCCTCGATCCTCTCGTTAAAACGGCGCTCAGCATTTCGGTCGGGCTGATTGTGATCACCGTCATTGGGATGATCCTCACCGCGCCCGATCGCTCCATCCCGCCGTATAGCGTGATGGCCCAGGCGGGCGATATCGTGACGGTGAGTGTCCCGCCGGGCACCACCGACACCGAGATCGAGGCTCTGCTCGTCCGCTTACGTGCGATACGCAGCGAAGGTCGTGAATTTCAACGGCTGAAGATCAAACCGACGACGCCGAAGGAGCCCAATGCGCGGTACGACCGACTGACGATTTATATCATGGCGAATCCAGGATTAGCGGAGGACGCTGTGCTCCATGACTATCTGGCCGGGAACGATCCCACCGCCAAGGCCTCGTTCGAACGGGGGGTGCGCGGGCTCTATCACCTGACACCGCAGACCGAATTCGCGGCGGTTGGATTTGTGCCGGGGGATGCTAGATCATGGACCGGCCAGACGCCGACGAGACGGGTTCTGTTTGAAGAGAGGCTCGACGGGAAATAACTGCGGCCGATCGCATCAACAGCCGGCGAAGCCGTTCCCGCAGTTCCGTATCTTGAATGTGCTCCAGGGAGGCTTCCACCTCGATGGCGAGGCTCGGTTCGACGGCGTCAGAAGGTTGGCGATCGCCTGTTTCCGTCGGCGGCTGCGCGTCCCGGCGAACCATGCCGACCCGCAGCACGATGTCCGTAATAACTTGGCTGCCGGCGGCGGCATTGATCTTTGCCAGTAGTTCGCGTTTGAGGAACATCAGTTGCTGAAGCCACGTGGAGCTTTCGGCGATCAGAAACAGACTCTGATGGCGGATGGAGTCAGGCCAGGTATGACGGCCAATCTGTTCTCCGATAATGTTCTCCCAGTGTTGCTGGAGAGAATATTCCAGCAGCCGCTTTTCCATACCGTGACTTTTCAGAAGAGGCGTGAGGATTTCGGGAAGTGAAAGTAGGGGTCGAATCCTAGCCATTTTCCCTATTACTTTAGTAGGGGACGGGCCGGCCGGTCAAGTGACTTCTTCAGGTTTTATACGGCAGTGAATAGGCTGTGGGTAACTTGATATCACCTCGGTCAAGTGTTATTGCTTTCAGCACGAGGGCCTGTGGCCGTGAGTGACGCCGCCAAAGCCGAAAAGACTGAAAAGGTGGTGGCCACGAACCGCAAGGCCTTCCACGACTACCGCATTGACGAGCGATTCGAAGCTGGCATGGTTCTGCAGGGGACCGAGGTAAAGGCGATGCGCGAAGGGCGAGTGAATCTCAAGGACAGTTTCGCCCGCGTGGACAAGAATGAGGTGGTTCTCCACAACTGCCACATCAGCCCGTACAGCCACGGCAACATCATGAACCACGATCCTGTCCGGCCGCGCAAACTGCTGCTGCACCGGAAGGAGATCAGCAAGTTGTTAGGCCGCACCCAGCAGAAGGGGTTGACGCTCGTGCCGCTCCGGATGTACTTCAACGCCGGCGGCAGGGCGAAGGTCGAACTCGGGCTGGGGAAGGGCAAACACGATTACGACCGCCGTGAAGACATCAAAGGTCGGGAGGCGCGCCGTGATGTGGAGCGCGCGATGAAAGTCAGCAAGAGATGAAGGCGCCTGCGGCGTCCGTAGCCTCAAAGGCGGGGTACCCGTTGCTCAATGGCTGCAATGGGTCATGAGATGCGTTATAATAACGAAAGGGGGTGACAGGCTTCGACGGGGATCATGAGGCAAAGGTGGCATGCCGAGCTCCGGGAACTCGTTAAGTCCGGAAAAAGACAACTGCCAACACTGAACTGGCACTCGCCGCTTAATAACCGGTGACGTCCTTCTTCTGACGCCTGCGCAGGGGAAAGGGCGACGATAGCGGGCTGGCCTGCTGCTGGTGCTCAGCGGCGGTGGGCGAGACATACTGGGCTAGCGACCGTTCTAAGCCTGCCGACGGGCGTGGACGGAAGCGAAACCCCAAATCGGCGGCTAAGCATGTAGAGGCCTTTCGCTGACGGTCTTCGGACAGGGGTTCGACTCCCCTCACCTCCACCATTCGTAGGCTCCTGGACCATGACGGCTCAGGGGCCTTTTGTTATATTTGTGTATGGCTCGCAAATCAGCCGGCACGACTAGCGCGACCCACCTGACCATCGATGGCCAAAAGATTGCGATTTCGAACCCGGAGAAGGTCCTCTATCCAGCCGGCTTCACCAAAGCTCAGGTCATTGATTATTACGTGCGCGTCGCGCCGTTCCTGCTGCCCCATCTGCATGACCGTCCCGTGACGTTGAAGCGCTACCCTGACGGTGTGCGCGGCGAATTCTTCTATGAAAAGGATGCGCCGAGCTTTACGCCGAAATGGGTGAAGACATTTCCGGTCCCGCGCAAAGGCGGCGGGTCCCCCATCAGGTACATCCTCATCAACGATCTTCCAACACTGGCCTGGACGGCGAACCTTGCCAACCTGGAGATCCATCCCTTCCTGCATTGCATCCCCCGCATTGACCGTCCCACCTTCATGGTCTTCGACCTGGATCCCGG
>VBOG01000189.1 GCA_005877815.1 Nitrospirota bacterium | reverse complement strand
GACGATCGCGAAGCGGCCTTTGCTTTGCGTCGGCGGCACATCGAGGGGCAATCTCGGATGATCGTGCCGGAGTTATTTCTCCTGGAAGTTCCGAATGCCATCAAGGCGTCAAAGCGCGCGACGGAAGATGAACTCTCTAAGGTCATCACCACCTTGCATGACCTGGATCTACAGATTGAGCGTCATTCCTGGGACGTGCTCCGCAAAACCAACGCCATCGCCTGGGCCTATAATCTTACCTGGTACGACGGGCTCTATGTCGCCCTGGCGGAAGTTTTGGGATTCCCGCTTGTGACCGCCGACGAGGCGCTGATGCGCAAAATGCGCGGCCACAGCATCCTGGTGCGTCTGAAGGACCTGGCGTTCGCTTAATGACCCTCTCCCCCGGAGGTGAGGGGGATTCGCGGCTTTGACATGCAGCCGTTCGCAACCCTCGTTTCACTCGCCCGGAGAAGGTGATGAGTCGTCATTCTGAACGGTAGTAAAGAATCTCGCCTTTCGGGCGCAAATTCCGGAAAAATACCGGAAAAAAATTCTATTGCGCGCAAGTGCCGGTACCGCCCATAAAGACTAAGGTGAGTATGCCTCGGAACGATCACGTGACGCGACAGTGGAATATCCTGAACCGCCTGTGCGGTTCGCGTGGGGCCACTCTAGAAGAGTTGGCGAGAACGCTGCCTCCTGAAGCGCAGAAGCATCTCCGCACCATCAGACGGGATTTAGCCGCTTTGGAAGCCGCAAACTTTCCACTCTTTCAAGCCGATTTCTATATTGACCGTGACGCGGTGCAGGCCGCAATCCACAGAAAAAGCATGTTTAACATCATCCACACCGACTCTGTCCTCAAAGTCGATTTCGTCGTTCGCAAAGAGAGCGAATATAGGCGCAAGGAATTTTCCAGACGAAGACAAGTGTCGGTTGAAGGCCATGCATTCCATATCGTGGCCCGGAAGATCTCATACTTTCCAAGCTGGAGTGGGCCAAGGACAGTCGCTCCGAAATCCAACTCAGCGACGTGCGTAATCTACTGGCCGGCGTGCCCGACCTTGACCGCGACTACCTGGCGTACTGGGCCGGCCGGTTGGGAGTGGAGTCGCTGTATCGTGAGGTCGGAGGATGACGGATACATAACCTGAGATGGAGAAACGATTTCGAGCGATGCTGTTGGTCCGCTCAGGAGAAGAGCGGCTCAAGATGGGATGCTCGATGCATGCATTCGCCCGGCAAATCGTGCGGGCATCCGTGTTGGCGCGAACTCCGCAGGCAACCCAGGCCCATCTGCGCCGCGCGATGTTTCTGCGGTTCTACGGCAGGGACTTTGACCAACGAACCACCGAGAGGATTCTCTCGGCGCTGACCGAGGCGCTGCCGAGAGCGACCGAGTGACCTCGGATGTCCGGTCGCTGCACTCCTTTTATGAAGAGGTGCCCGCCAAGCGATGGTTAAAACAGAGGATTCCACGTTGGAAAAAAATTCTGAAGCCAGGTGACCTTGGATGTCACGGCGCAGTGTTAAAGTCCTCGCGGTACGAAAGGCGTGTAGCCTGTCAGGCGCGGAGGCGAGATGGCTGGTTTTTACGAGAACTAGATTCCACGGCAGAAATGCCGTGGCCCCATTGAAGCGCATTCCGTAGCGCCCGCTTGAAAGAGCGGGCGAGGATTGGGGGCGTACGGCTGTGCGCCCCTACAATAAATAATGTGATCGGGCAGGAATCCATCCTATCTGAACACGATGATGCTCAACGCGGCCAGTCCTAATGTCAGCGCGAAGACGGCGATGAACGCCACGACGCGATAGGCCCTCTCCAGTTTCTCCACCTGTACCGTCAGTTGCTCGATCAGCAGGAGCTGCTTGTTCAGCGACCGCTCGAGTTCTTGCACGCGCGCGTCGTCCGCGCTGGTCAGGTCGCTCTTCTGCCGCTCGGCCTTGTTCTTCATCGTGGAAACAATGTCGGGGATCGACGGAGCGAGGACTTTGATGAGGGTGCCGAGGATGCCCCATGGGATGGCCATCGCGATTAAGACTCCATAAGCGAAGTATACATTCACAGCTTTGCGATGCGCTTCACCAGCGCGCGCTCTTCCGCTTTCGTGGAGACTTCTTCGTTCAGGCGGGCATCGCGCAACCGACCCAGGATTTTCTTGTATAACGGGCCGGGTTTGAGTCCCAAGTCTGTGAGATCGTCCCCCGTCAAGGATGGGGTGATGTGCCGATAGGTGGTCAGATAGGCCGAGATCTCACGCTTCACGGTGGCGTGTACATTGTCACTGAGCGACGTGGACTTGGCCGCCAGCAAAACAAGACCCTCATCCGGGAGCGCGGCCAAGGGCCGGTATACGCCTGACGGCTTCAGTGACCGGCGCGCAGACAGAGTTCGCAGCGCGGACGGCAGGGACTGCTTCACGTGTCGGACCTTGTCAGCCTGTCGATTGGGGAACGCCAAACGTTTCAGCACCGCCTCGGCGGCGGATAGGGTCAAACCATCGATCAGACCCATGAGGTAGATCAGCGGTCGATCGAGGGGACGATCTGGAAACCGCTTGGTCCACCATGCCATGATCGGCGCGATATGTTTCAAAAGAATCTCCACCTGAAGAGTCGGTCTCAGACGGGGATGGATGAAACGCAGAAGATCCATCGTGCCCATGCGCTGAATCGTACGGGAAACGTCCTTTTCAGCCAACAACAACATGATTTCGTTCCGCAGACGCGGGCCGGAGAGTCGGTGCACCAGATCGGTCGCTGCCGCTTCCTTCAGCAGACGCAAGGTGTTCGCCTCCATCCGGAAGCCGAACCGTTGTGCGAAGCGGATGGCCCGGAACAGGCGGGTGGGATCGTCCACGAAGCTTCGGTCATGCAGCACTCGGATTGTCTTTCGCTGCAGGTCACGCAGACCGCCGCGAACATCGAGCAATTCGCCGAAGCCAGTTCTGTTCAATGGGATGGCCAATGTATTGATCGTAAAGTCCCGGCGAAAGAGATCTTTCTCAAGGGAGCCGGGTTTCACGACGGGCAAGGCGGTCGGATGCGCGTAGGATTCGCCGCGGGCGGTGGCCACGTCAAGCTTGACGCGATGAGGAAGCATCAGCACGGCTGTGCCAAAACGGTCATAGACCTGCACGTGGACGCCCAGGTTCCGCCCAAGTGCTCTCGCAAACGCGATCCCGTCGCCTTCGATGACGAGATCCAGATCGAAGTTCTCGATGCCGAGCAGCAGGTCTCGCACGAACCCGCCCACGACAAAGGCACGGACAGAGAGCTGGTCCGCCAGTGCGCCCGCTTGACAGAGCAGGTTCGACACGTGCTCCGGCACGCGCGCTTTCAACGGCTCGCCTAACTTCGTTCCACCGAGGATGGTGACATCCATCAAGGGATTTTAGCAGGATGGCCGGAAGACTGCTGGAGGGAGTCTGTGCATACGAGAATGTGTCCTTAAGCTGTAGTTGGAAGAAGCAGCACACCAAACGTTACCGAACTGAAACAGCAGGCCGAAAGGAGGCGAATTAAAGTTTGAGCGCCGTTGACAAACAACCAAAGCCGGTACCAATAATAGATGCCAATCATAAACATAATCCTTCCTCAACGTGAGGACCACCGAAAGGAGAACATATGGCATTACGGTTGGGCGACGAAGCGCCGAATTTTACGGCGGAGACCACTGAGGGCACGATCAACTTTCACGAATGGCTGGGCAACGGCTGGGGCATCCTCTTCTCGCATCCGGAAGATTTCACGCCGGTCTGCACGACGGAACTCGGCACGGTGGCCAAGATCATGCCGGAGCTGAAAAAGCGGAATGTCAAAGTTCTTGCGATCAGCGTGGATCCCTTGGAGGCCCACAAAGGGTGGGTGAAGGACATCAACGAGACGCAGAAGACGACGGTGAACTATCCGCTGATCGCCGATCCTGAGAAGAAGATCGCGATGCTGTACGACATGATCCACCCCAATGCGCTGGACAACATGACGGTGCGGTCGGTCTATATCATCGGGCCGGACAAGAAGATCAAACTGATGCTGACCTATCCCGCGTCCTGCGGGCGGAATTTCGACGAATTGCTGCGCGTCATCGACTCGTTGCAACTCACGTCCAAGTACAAGGTGGCGACGCCCGCGAACTGGAAAGACGGGGAAGATTGCATCATCACCCCCGCCGTCACGGATGCCGAGATTCCGGCCTTGTTCCCCAAAGGCCACAAGGCGGTCAAGCCGTACCTCCGCTACACCCCACAGCCTAACAAGTAAGTTCGACTGTGCAACGATGAAAGGAGCCGCCGCTAAGAGCGGCTCCTTTCGTTCTTCCGCCACACTTACGCTTCTCGTACTTTCCGCCTTATGCCCTTGCTTG
>VBOG01000188.1 GCA_005877815.1 Nitrospirota bacterium | reverse complement strand
GAGTCCGTCCCAGCCTGTAAGCAAGCGCAACAATCGAGATCTGACGATTTCGGTTGATCCAACGCGACATAAGATATCCGTGGTAATTGTGCGTCGACTAGCAAACCATGCGGCAGCGAAAAGACTGAACGGAAAGCCGATGGGTAGCGGTTGCCCATGAGTGACGGTTTCAGGGAAAATAACTTAGCAACTGAAAAGAGAACGGAACGATGGGAAAGAACGATACAACCCAGTTAACCGGACGAAAAAGAGTCGCTTTAGAAACACCAACGGATCTCAGCCCCGACGCGGTCGAGGAGATCTCAAGCAGCTTGCGTCGATTGCTTGGCACATGAGCGGGCGCCACTTTCGCGATTATCATCTGCTTCTCGACGAGCATTCGGAGCAAATCTTCGCCATGACGGACGAGATCGCCGAGCGCGCGCGCAAGATCGGCGGCACAACGCTCCATTCCATTAGCGATATCACCCGACATCAACGTCTAAAAGACAACAATGACGAAGTCGCCAGTCCAAAGGACATGCTAGCTGAGTTGTGCACCGACAGTCAGCAGCTGACGCGGTCCTTACGTTCCACGCATGAGGTCTGCGAGCAGCACAACGATGTCGCCACGGCCAGTTTGATCGAGAACTGGATTGACGAGACCGAGCGCCGAACTTGGTTTTTATCCGAGATAGTGCGCGATCTCTAAGAAGCCAGAGATATTTACCAGAGACGGTCATCTTATAAATTCCTTACTGCGCGTATCCTCGCTTGCGGTGATGTGCTGG
>VBOG01000042.1 GCA_005877815.1 Nitrospirota bacterium | reverse complement strand
TCTCAACGTCATGGCCGAGCGCGATCAAAAAGTCCATTAGTCGTTCGACTGAAAATTGCCGGAACGGTTACGTATCAGAAGTACCAAGCACAGGCAGGGGGCCGGACCACTCTATAACTAATTTTTAAAGCATTTCTCTGCCAAACGAGTGTTTTCCGGGGCCTTAGAGCACCACTTTGCTCGCCAAAATCACGGTCGCAAGGATAGTGTTTATGTGCAAGCGCACCGCTAAGCGTCGGGGGCCCTCTCCTATCCGATATGTTATCTCGTCAGATCAGTACGTTGCGCAATCCGGCCCGGTTTGTTTTGGTCAAAGAGGACGTGAAAGGGACGCTAAAGTTATCGGTACGGAGGGATTTCTTGCTGTTTAACTGTTGGGATTGGCCACATTCAAACTGACGCGCGGTCTGGGGGTCGATCGCTGACGGTCGGGAGTGTTGTGGCCGCTGGGGTTACTGCGATTTCCTGCGGGCCCTGAGGGACGATGACGTTGTGCTGGCTGACGTTATCGCCGTCGTTGCTTTTTAATTCACGGAAAACAATCGTGGAAAGAACAGTGAGCCCGCCGAGTACGATAAAAGCCTGGTGCACGCCGTGAATCATCTGCGAGGGGTCGGAGGTAAACCGATCAGGGATGAAGAGTGCCGCGACTAGCGAGGCCGATGCCACGCCGAAGCTAATCGACATCTGTTGTACAGTGCTTGCGATGGTGCTTGCCATGCTGGTGTCGCTTTCTGCGACGTCGGCGTACACGAGCGTATTCATGCTCGTGTATTGCAGCGAGGAAAAGAATCCAAAGCAAAAGGCTTGAAGCACGATGAGCCAGACCGGCGTGCCCGGCCCGATGGTCGCGAACAGTACGAGTATAAGGCCAATGATCACCGTGTTGTAGTTGAGCACTCGGCGGTAGCCAAAGCGCGTGAGAACGATCGGCATCGTCATTTTTAAGCTCATTGCCGCGAGGGCTTGAGGCATAATAAGGAAGCCGGATTGGACCGGGGTGTAGCCAAGGCCGACCTGATAAAGCAGGGGAAGAAGAAAAGGCATTCCACCCACGCCCAGGCGGGTGATGAAGCCGCCGGTGACTGCGGCGCGGAACGTTCGGATGCGAAACAGGCCTAAGCGCAGCAGAGGGCGCGGTATCGTGGTCGCGTGGCGTCCGTAGCCCAGGAGCAGCACGATGGAAAGGCCCAAAAGGCTCAGTATTTCCCGACTGCTTAAAGTGTGCTCGCCGAACACTTCCAGGACGTAGGAGAGCAGGGCAACGCCGGCGCCAAAAAGAATCAGTCCGATGATGTCGAGCTGGTCGATACGTTCTTCGCGATAATCCGGCAGGTGGCGATAAATAAAATACAGACCGAGGATGCCGATCGGCACGTTGATAAAGAAAATCATCCGCCAGTGAAGAAATCCTACGATCAGACCGCCGGCGACCGGTCCCAGCATCGGGCCGATGAGCGCTGGGACGGCGACGAAGCTCATGGCGCGGATGAGTTCGGATTTGGCGAATGTCCGAACCATAGTTAGACGACCAACCGGCACCATCATCGCCCCGCCACAGCCTTGAAGGATACGGTAAATGACTAGCAGGTGGATGCTATTCGAGATTCCGCAAAGAATCGATCCGATGGTGAACAGACCGATCGCGGAAGAAAACACCCGCCGGGTTCCATAGCGATCCGCCATCCAGCCGCTCACGGGAATAAAGACCGCGAGGCTCAAAGTATAGCTGGAGAGAACCGCCTTCATGCTGAGAGGCGCCACTTGAAGCGCTGCCGCAATCGCCGGCACCGCCGTATTCAAGATGGTCGTGTCGAGCGACTCCATAAATACCGCTATGGCTACCAACCACGGCAGGAGTCGTTTGATGGAATCGTTGGAAGAATCTTGAGGCGGCATTAGCTGATCCCAGCCGGAACGCCTTGCTCCAGACTCGGAATCAGCGCGGCGGAACTTCCGGAAGCTTCGGGGATAAGATCATGTTTTCATGATCAATCTCGAAATACCAGGGCGCTTTTCGAATTACTTGGCGTGAGTGTGACACACAGAACTTCAGCGATTTTCATTGCGGGAGATTAGGAATTCTTGATCTTCTAGTGTCTTCATGATGCTACCGTCAAGGAAATGATCCGAGTTGGCTTTTTTCGGTTCCGAGCTTGGTGAGCTTCAGCGATGCCAAGATGAATAGAGATAGGGTCAGGCCTGAGTTGTGAGTTATTTGTCAATCACCTCGGCAATTTTCTTTTCTGTCTTGAGATCCCGAACTCCCTCGTGACTAGCGCAGAGCCGGCTTACCATGGGAGCATCAGCTGCGATAATTTTGTCTACACACCGCTCAGTAGAGATAGTGACTGCTGGACAACCTCATCATTGACCTTCTTTGGCATTTCATCATAGGTCCGACCATCAAGCTCTCGCCCAGATTGTTTTTTATTAACGCCTCCCCACTGTTTAAAAAAGAACGCAACACCTGCCTGTCTGCATTGGCGGTGTATGTCGACTACCCAATTGCGTTGGATCGGCCGTGCTTTCGGACCGGACTCACCGCCTACGATTACCCAATCAATACCCCCTAGATCGAGATTATCTATCGGTCCCAGCAAAGGTTCAATCGAGAGAGATTTAGTTCGCGCGCGAGTATGGCGCAGGTCGTCAATTCGCCACGTATAATCTTTGTTTTCCACACTAACGCCCATCCAGACGTTGGCTGGCCAGTCGATGAGATGGTCAAGCTCGCGAAGATTGTCAGACCGCTTGCTCAGGATCTGAAACTGGTGCCAATACGCACTTCGCATAATGTCAAACACACGCAATATGTAATAGGGCGGCACTTCTTTTTGGAAAAGATCACTCATGGAGTTGACGAAAATGCGCTGTGGCTTTCGCCACTGAAGCGGCAGATTTAGCATGTGCGGTTGAAGCGTCAGCTTGAAACCATCGCGGTAATTGCGCTGCCCCATGGCCTGAAGACGTTCTGCAATTCGCTCAGCGTAACAGTGCTTACAGCCAGGACTGACTTTGGTGCAACCGGTTACGGGGTTCCACGTTGACTCCGTCCACTCAATCGAGGACTTTGCACCCATTTTTCAACCTCCCTGTGCGAATGTGATTAAGACATCATTCGCGAACGTCCACGGACGTCTTTTGGCACCTCTAGGCTTACTGGCAGTCAGTTTACCTTCTTTCTCCATCTGTTTCAGTACGGCCTTATAGTTGCTGTCAACGTATGGGCGACCGACGGAATGCTTTTCATAAAGCTCCACGAAACTGACCGTTCTGCCCGCGTACCCACGAAGTAGCATGGCTTGAAGTTGTTCCAAGGGTCGGTTGAGCTCGAACAGAGTAGGATATCGTTCATCGGCGGGATTGTACTCGAAGGTGGCTACGCCCTGCTCAATTTTTGAGCTTTCCTTTGCCATTATCTTTTTCATTATGTCATAGCCGCGAAAGTTTTTGGTGACAAAAATTAAGTGATGACTTGTCCGCCTATTGTCACGACGAAACCGAAATGGCAGAACCAGTCGCTTACGAT
>VBOG01000041.1 GCA_005877815.1 Nitrospirota bacterium | reverse complement strand
ATGCGCAAAGTAGAGCCCGCTGACGGAGCTGGCCGGCAGCATGGCGAAGCTTTCTGTCAGGCTAATGCCCGCGTTCTTCTCCGCCTGTAAGAGATCGAACAGGATGCGCTTCTCGGTGTGGTCCGGGCAGGCCGGATAGCCGGGCGCCGGCCGGATGCCGCGGTAGCGCTCCCGGATCAGGTCCTCGTGGCTGAGCCCCTCCCCTTTCCCGTAGCCCCATTCCTCGCGCGCCTTCTTGTGCAGCAACTCGGCGAATGCCTCCGCCAGCCGGTCCGCCAGCGCCTTGGCCATGATCGAGTTGTAGTCGTCGTGGTCCTTCTCGAATTTTTGGCAGATCGCTTCCAGGCCGATGCCGCTCGTCACGGCAAAGGCACCGATATAATCTGGAACACCGGTAGCCTTCGGCGCGACGAAATCGGCCAAAGCCTGATTGAACTGCCCCGGCGGCTTCGGCGTCTGATTGCGAAGCGTGTGAAACATCGTCAGATTTTTCGAGCGCGATTCGTCCGTATAGACTTCGATGTCGTCTCCGACACTGTTGGCCGGGAAGAAGCCGTAGACGCCACGCGCAGTGAGCAGCTTGCCGCGGACGATCTGGTTCAGCAATGCCTGCGCGTCGTCGAACAGTTCCTTGGCCTTCGGGCCGACGGTCGGATCCTCGAAGATTTTTGGATAGCGCCCGCGCAGCTCCCAGGTGTGGAAGAACGGCGACCAATCGATGAACGGGACAATCTGATCGAGTGGAAATGAATCCAGCATGCGGACACCGATGAAGGCCGGCTTCGGAATATCGGCCGTCTGCCAGTCAATCTGCGTCCGTCGCTCGCGCGCCTCGGCCAGCGTGAGCAAGGCTTTCTCCCCGCGCTCCTGGTGCGCCTGCCGCACCAGCACCTGATCCTGCCGGTTCTTTTCGGCGAACTTGCCCTTCTGCTCCGCGCTCATGAGGGCGCTCACCACACCCACTGCGCGCGACGCATCCAGCACGTGCACCACCTCGCGCTCATATGCGGGCGCGATCTTCACCGCCGTGTGCGCCTTGCTGGTGGTGGCACCGCCGATCAGGAGCGGCACCGCAAAACCCTCGCGGGCCATCTCGCGCGCCACGTGCACCATCTCATCCAACGACGGCGTGATCAGGCCGCTGAGCCCGATGATGTTCACGTTGCGCTCGCGCGCGGTCTTGAGGATCTTGTCGCACGGCACCATCACGCCGAGATCGATCACCTCGTAGTTGTTACAGCCGAGGACGACGCCCACGATGTTCTTGCCGATGTCGTGGACGTCGCCCTTGACGGTCGCCATGAGGATCTTCCCCTGCGCCTCTTTGCGTCCCGTGCGTTCCTTTTCGGCCTCCATGTAGGGCAGCAGATGGGCCACCGCCTTCTTCATCACGCGCGCGCTCTTGACAACTTGTGGCAAGAACATCTTGCCGGAGCCGAACAGATCGCCGACGATGTTCATACCCGCCATCAGCGGGCCTTCGATGACATCCAGCGGCTTCGCGTACTTCTGCCGTGCTTCTTCCACATCCGCATCGATGTACTCGACGATGCCCCTCACAAGTGCGTGCGAGAGCCGCTCCTCGACCGGGGCCTGCCGCCAGGCGTCCTCCTGGACCGCCGCCTTGCCTTTCTGCTTCACGGTCTCGGCGAACGTGACCAGGCGCTCGGTCGCGTCCGGCCGGCGGTTCAGCAACACATCCTCCACCAGCTCGAGCAGGTCCTTGGGGATCTCCGCATACACCGCCAGCTGCCCGGCGTTCACGATGCCCATGTCGAGCCCCGCGCGGATTGCGTGATAGAGGAAGGCCGAGTGCATCGCCTCACGCACCGCGTTGTTGCCGCGGAATGAGAACGAGATGTTGCTCACGCCGCCGCTCACCTTGCAGCCCGGCAGCGTGGCTTTGATCCGCCGCGTCGCCTCAATGAAGTCCACCGCGTAGTTGTTGTGCTCCTCGATGCCGGTCGCGACCGTGAGGATGTTCGGGTCGAAGATGATGTCCTGCGGCGGCAGGCCGATCTCCTGCGTGAGGATGCGATAAGCGCGCGTGCAGATCTCCACCTTGCGGTTGAGCGTGTCCGCCTGGCCGACCTCGTCGAACGCCATCACCACAACCGCCGTGCCGTACCGCTTGACCAAGCGCGCGTAGCGCTTGAAGGTCTCCTCACCTTCTTTCAGGCTGATCGAGTTCACGACCGGCTTGCCCTGCACGCACTTCAGCCCTTCCTCGATCACCTCCCACTTCGAGCTGTCCACCATCAGCGGGACGCGCGCGATGTCCGGTTCGGAGGCGATCAGCTTCAGGAACGTGGCCATCGCCTGCTTCGAGTCGAGCATGGCCTCGTCCATGTTCACGTCCACGATCTGCGCGCCGCCCTCGACTTGTTGCCGGGCGACCGCTAGCGCGCCTTCGTAGTCGCCGCCCAGGATTAGCTTGGAAAAGGCGGGCGAGCCGGTGATGTTCGTCCGCTCGCCGATGTTCACGAAGTTCGTGTCTGGGCGGATCGTCAGCGGCTCCAGCCCGCTCAAGCGAGTGTAAGGCTCGGGCGTGGCACGCTTGCGCGGCGCGAGCTCCCGCACTGCATCCGCGATCGCGCGGATATGCGTCGGCGTGGTGCCGCAGCAGCCGCCAACGATGTTGAGCCAGCCCTGCTGCGCAAAGTCGCGCAGGTCTGCCGACATGATGTCCGGCGTCTCGTCGAACCCGCCGAAGGCGTTGGGCAGACCGGCGTTGGGATAGCAACTGCTGTAGACCGGCGCGATCTGGGCCAGTTCCTCCATGTACGGGCGCATCTGCTTGGCGCCCAGTGCGCAATTGATCCCGACGCTCAGCAGTGGCATGTGCGCGACGGAATTCCAGAAGGCTTGGATCGTCTGGCCGGAGAGCGTGCGCCCACTGCGATCCGTGATCGTCACCGATACCATGAGAGGCACGCGCCGCTTGTGCTGCTCGAAATACTGGTCAACGGCGAACAGCGCCGCCTTCAGGTTCAAGGTGTCGAATACTGTCTCGCACAGCAACACATCCACCCCGCCGTCCATCAGCCCGCGCACCTGCTCGGTATAGGCGGCCACCAGGTCGTCGTAGGTCACCGCGCGGAAGGCCGGATTGTTCACGTCCGGCGACATCGAGGCGGTGCGGTTGGTCGGCCCGATTGCACCGGCGACGAAGCGCGGCCTCGATGGGTTCGCTGCGGTCACCTTCTCCGCAGCCTTGCGCGCGACGCGCGCGCCGGCGAGATTCAGGTCGTACACGACGTCCTCGAGCTTGTAGTCCGCCATCGAGATCGACGTGGAGTTGAACGTGTTGGTCTCGATGATGTCGGCGCCGGCCTCGAGATACTGAACGTGGATCTGCTCGATGAGCGACGGCTGAGTGAGGACCAGGAGATCGTTGCACCCCTGAAGGTCGCGCGGATGATCGGCGAACTCGCGGCCGCGGAAGCCGGCCTCGTCGAGCTTGTGCGCCTGGATCATGGTCCCCATCGCGCCGTCAAGGATCGCGATGCGGTGCCGGAGAATGTCCTCGAGCGTCATCGTGCGCCTGTTTTGAGTTGTCCCTGTGCGCGCGAAACCCAGCAATCATCGGGTTGGCGCTGCCGTCGGCAGACTATACTGGATGGTCGCTATCGGCGCAACCTTCGCCTTGACAACTCTCCCGGTGGATCCGTACGATGCGGATTCCAGAGATCATTTGCAATGAGCGTCATCATTCTCATCGTCGCTTTCCTCGTCGGTTTTATCGCCCCCTCACCGGTCCGGGCCGAGGCGCTTTTTGAGACCGGTTACATCGGCATGACCCAATCAGAGCTTCGAGCGAAATTGGGCCCGCCGCACAAAGTTCGTACCCGAATGGCCGCCCAACGTGTCTACACGTATCATCCGTTGGCAGAGTGGGACAATGTGTTGCGGGATCAGATGTCCAGCGCGAGCGGAGAGGATGTATATCAATTTGTGAGAGACCGCGTGGACGTCCGGTACTCGTTTCATTATGTTGAAGAGCGGGTCCCAAATTCGGATACTCCGGAACTGACCGTGAATCTCGTGGACATCGAATTTCTGAGCCCTGACCCTTCGACCGGTTCCGTGGACACTCCGGTGACCGTTCCCTTATCGGTCCCTATCAAAGATGTCCCGAAACTCGTCCCTGAATTCACTCCCTCGCCGGCGGACGAGGCCCCGACCTATCGTTCCAATCTCTTCATCGTTCTGATTCAGGACAAGGTCTCGAAGACTGCCCGCCGCCTTGTCAGAGAACGGGCCAAGGAAGAGTACGAGTGGGCATTGGCCTATCGTTTATACAGCTCGGAAGGCTTTCCAGCGCGAATTAGCGTGACAGATACTATCAATCGAGTGGAGTTCGACATTGACAGCGCGCAGTTCATCAAGGATCATCGCAAGCTGACACACGAGCCGATGCTGAACCCATTTTCACAAAAAGCCGTGTCACAACCGCCGCCGCCGGAGCCGGTCAAGAAGAAGATTCCGACTCCGCGTTATGCGCCGTAAGACCTGCCTCATCATCGAAATCGATGTCCCTCGCATCCGCAAGCTGCAGGTACGGTTCACCCCATTGTAAGGGGCTGTCGAGATCCCACTGATCAGTGTTGTCAACTGGCTTCAATCGGATACCCCAGATGCCGCCCCAGACAAGCCATACCAAGCCGGCTCCGGAATCTTCCACCTGTTGCGCCCATGCCGGGCAGATTCCGGTGGGCACGTCCGCCTGCAGACCAGTAATCCAACACCACTCGCCGACGGTACGCCGATCATACAGACGGACTCTCTTCACGCGGCGCGGTACTCCCTGTTCCCGAAACCTGATGAAGACAGATTGCTCGCAGTTGGCATTGTCTTCGACTTCAAGATACATGGAGCAGTCTTCCGTTGAGCGTCTTGACGGTTGAAAAATTCACCTGTTAAGCTAACGGCCGATGAGCGTCTCCACCATTCAGACTATCCCGCTGCCCTATCTGAGGCGACGCCCGGTCCGACTGGTCCTCTATTTCCTGCTTGGACTCACCTTTGTCGCAATGCTGGCATGGCGCTTCGTCCCCGTCTACATGGATCCTACGTTCGAGAACGCCATCGTGCACAAGCGTGCGGTTGTCGGTATGACGAAGGAACAGGTGCTGAGAAGCTGGGGGTCTCCCTATCAGATTGATGTGACGTACACCGATTCGGGCGTCCGCCGAGAGCTATGGATTTTTGAGGACTGGATCAGCAATGCCACGGTCAAGCACCGCTATCTGTTTTTTGAGGAGAACCTCCTGGTGGCTGGATGGTACTGAGCTCCTCTGTGCGGTCGAGGCTTCGAACACTGCGTCGCACCGCGTCCAGAAAATCACGGGCAATGAGCGAGGCACGCGCATAATCCGCCTCATTCACATAGATCATACGCTCATTCCATGGAAAGAGATTCAAGCCGGGATAGAGACTGCCAAAGTGTTCGTTGCGAATATGATAGGCGATGCCGTCCGATTCTAACAGGCTGGTGAGGATTATCAGTTCGTTCTCATCGCCGGGAGCCAGAAGTTTTTTCACAGCAACATTGTAAGAAGCGGCGCGCTGAAAAGCAATTCCGAGGGGAGCGCTATGGCGTTTCGGTAATCTGGACTCGACGTTCCTGACCGGCACCTCGGGAGATGGTCATGACTCGCTTCCACTCCCGAATTTGATACACCGCCCATGCGTTGGGCTTTCCCTGATAAAACGCTTGGGGGTCTTCGCCGCTCGCGTTGAGGTAGATGGGCTCCGTGAACCCTTCTTCTAAAACAAGGTCGAGAAGAGATTCAGGGGCCACATCGCCGCCCCTCAGCGAGACGTCGGCCAGAAACTGAAAGATTTCGTCTGGGTTCTGAAGGGTCACTTTCTCCATGGCGGAGAAGCATTGTATCATAGGTCGTACGGGACAGAGGAATCACCATTATGATTAAGCCGCTTTCGAGCGATCATTTTCGCGACAAGCTCCTGGCCATCATGGACCGCAAGGACCATTGGGCCGGCCCGCTGTTTACAGGCCCTCAAATCACCAAAGCTCAGATCGAGGCGCACTATCGCCAAGAATATGCCGTGTACTTGAGAGATTTTCCCGTGTTTCTCAGCCGGATACACGGCAAGAACCCGCCACGGCCAGTCCGGACAGAATTGGCGCGTTGGCTGTTTGAAGAGGATACCGGAGGGTTGACGCTGGGCCAGTCTCACTCGGACCTGTTCCTCACCATGATGCTCGGACTGGGCTTCGAACGAGCGCATTTTCGGGACGTGAATCTTTTGTCCGAGAGCCGGGCCTATCGCGAATGGCTCGACTCCATGACCACCACCGGGGATTGGCTGACGGCGCTTGCGGTGGTGACCCTCCTGGTCGCGGGCAGCGCCCAGGATCGGCAGGAAATTCTCCATCCCTTCCCGGCAAAAGATGCCGACCAGATCGAAGCCATGGTCCAAAAACACTCTCTGGTGGTGAATCACGGCATCGACCCGAAATACTTGGACCTGATCCGGGTGCAGTTGATGGTTGAAGCCGGCAACCGGCAGGCGGCATGGAGAACTGTCGTGACGTATGCCACGGGCGCCGTTGACCAGCAATTAATCCTCGACGCCATGCAAGAAGGACTGACTCTATGGCTGCGCTACCGCGACGGCATCACGCGGTATTGCGGTCTTCGCAAATAACTCTGCGGCCTTACACGCTATGACCCGGGTTTCATCAGATAGTGCAGGGCCGTATCCGCCAATATCGCTCCCCATGCGACGATGTTCAGCGTGCGAAGTCCCCGCGCATGCTGCCGGTTCCATACCCTGACCAACTGCACACAGAGCACCATTTGGGTGAATATGGATGGCAGGCGATGAAAATTCGCGGACACCGCACCGCGTTCGCTGGCCATCGCGACAATGGCGGTGAAGAGATAGCAGAGCAAGGCGAGGCATTGAAAGACCATATCTTTTCTTGTCGCCGTTCCACGAAAGGCCAGCACAACCCCGGCGCTGAGCGCGACCACGACGATCAACAGGAGGAGCGGGAAAAGCGGCCACCAGATCTTGGCACTCAACGACAGCGCGTGGTTGAATACGAGGAAGGTCATGATTGCCTCGCCCCTTTCTCTCGCCGCCCCTTGTGGTACAATAAAAAAACCGCTACATTTTCCACATGACGACTCTCCAGATAGTCCCCATTCCGGCGACGGAAGAAGAGGTTCAGACAGGGACCGGGGATGCCCTCGGCGGACGGGTCATTGTTTATAATTGCGACTGTCATACCTACCAGCAAGTCATCGCTCTTTTGTGCCGAGCGGTTCCACAGATGACACCCGGACGCGCTTTTGAACTGGCCTATCGGATTGATCATACGGGCTTGGCGGAAGTGTATTCAGGAGCCCATGAAACTTGCGAGCAGATCGCGGCGATATTGGCCGACGGTGGGTTACGAGTAGCAGTCCAGTAAGACGACGTCACTCCTTGATGAAGCTGATCGAATCCTTGAATTCCGCGATTGCCGCATCCATTGCTTTCGGACCCATGGGAATGTTGGCTTCGAGGACCGATTCGACCTCAGGTTTCTCCAAAACGACCTTATAGCGGTCTTGGACATTCGTCAACCGAACGCCGTCCTTGACGTCGCGTGGCATGAAGATTTCGTACCACACTTCCTTCTCGACCAGGCAGACGTCCCGAAACCGCTCGTAGAGAAGTTGAAGCTTCTCAGGGTCCCTTTCTTTCATATTCTGAGCGGAGTCCGGAAGAAGGTCAGGCTCGCTGCGCCCGCTTTCGTAAAGGAGTAGTCGGCAGATTGAACCGGGCGGGTTTCACTTCTTTCACCTGGGCCGTCGTATAGATCCTAGCCCCGTACAGTTCGTAAATCTTCGCCACTGCCCCATTATCACCCTTTCGGGCCTTGGCAAAGAGACGGCGTCGCTCTTCGAGTTCATCTTCCGCCACGGCTGTGGCAAGGGCCGATTGGCCCTTGGTCTTTTGCCCGGGTTTGTGATATCCCGTCGGCTTTCCGGTTTTTGCGACGCCGACAGACGCGGCTTGACGATGACCGTCCCTGTGGTGCCCAATTTTGCTTTGCGGAGTCTTTTTCATTCTAATCGTCCTCACCACATGAAATTGAGTCGAACGCATATCATACCACAAGACACGATGCAGATGGGAGCAATTTCATGGTCTTAGGTCAGTCTGACCTCAAAACCTACAAGGATTCATCACAAGTTCATGTATTTTAAAATAAATTAGCCATTTAGCACTCGTCATTAGGGGACAGACGACGGCGTAACTGTTTCGTCTTCTGCCGCTGCTTCTTTTCCACCAACGTACGTTCCTTTGCGGCTGAAGTTTTACGGGTCGGAACTCGCCTTTTACGAGGTCTATTGAGCAGCGTCAGCCGGCGGATGAGGCGATCGAAAGCAACTTCCTTGTTCCGATGTTGAGAGCGGGAATCGGCAGAGACGACCGCAACTCCCGACGGAAGATGGGTCAACCGGACGGCGGAATCGGTGACATTCTTGTGTTGCCCTCCCGGCCCGCCGGACCGATACGTCTCGATGACGACTTCACGTTCCAGCACCGCCCGATTTGTTGAGTATGGCATCCCGAGACGCTCCCGCGCATACCGAATACTTTGACTGATTGCTCGTGTGTATACTAGGTGATGAACCCCAAGAGCGCAAGAACATGAGCGCCCCCAGGCTCAATCAGCGCTGGACTGCCGTCTGGACGTAAGCCTCCCAAGACGCATATGATAGCTAACACTGGACGAAAAAGGAGTCTCGAACATGGAGATGTACCAAAAACAGCCAACGGCTACCGATGTCAAAGATGATCCCGAAGCACGAGAATTACTTCGGCAGGCCTTTGAACGCACCGCCCGATGGCCAGCGGACTTCAAAGGCTTCACCGCGGATTTGACCATCAACGTCGATGGCAAAGAAACGGGTGGCACAGTCACCGTCAAATCGGCTCAAGACGTGGTGGTGTCGCTCCCCGATCCGGAGCTGCAGAAGTGGGCGACGAATACGATCGGGATGATCGCCGTCCATCGTGGTCCCCGCACCTTCGATCAATCAGACGGAAAAAGCGTGCTCACACTGGAACATGATGATGCCCATCCCATGGGCAAGACCGTGCATATACACGACAACCTCAAATCCCATTACCGGATTAAAGACAACCGCCTGACTCAGATCAATCGTACGATGGGTCAGATGAAATTCACGATCAATGTGGAAGACAGCATGATCACACAGGACAACAAATACTTGACCACACGGTATACCGTCTACTACTTCAATCCACAAGACGGGAAACTGACGAACGTCGAGAGTTTCAGCGATGCGCATGTGCGGTTGGGGCAAGCCGATTTGCCTACTTCGCGACGGATCATCTCCGCAGACAACGGCCATGTCTCAGTGAAGACCTTGACCTTTTCCAACCATCGTTCGCTGTAGGAGCACAGCATGTCATTCAACATTCCCGGTTCAACAGGCATGGGGGACGCGAAGGTCAAAACTCCCGACACTCTTGCCGGCCAGATGCAACGGCCCGGCGTCAAGGACCTGACGGAGCACTTTCCGCGAAGTTCCAGGGAAATGCTGGGAGGTCTTCTCCACCTCGCTCGTATGATCGATAAGGCACGAGCAAGGGAGGCCGGTGTCAACGGCACCTACATCTATGCCTGCCCGCTGGACAAATCATTGCTGTCCTTCCTCGAAGTCGAAGAACAGGACTTTGCGTATGCCGCCAAGACGCGCTCGGATGATCTCATCCTTGAATGGCTGGCGGTGCATGGCCGACACCGATCGAAAAAACAGATTGACCTCTGGAACAAGCAACTGCTGGAGCGCGGCCCGGATGACGATGCGAAATGGACGTACTTCAACAAGACCCGCAATGCCATAGATCCGACGCGCACGGATATCGTGACCTGGGTGGACCTTCTGGATCTAGAAGAAGGGCGCGAGGTCCCGCGGGCAACGCCCGCTCAAGACTGATACGTTACTTTCGGGCGGCCGACACATGAGGGAGGTCCTATGCAACGATGGGTATGTCTGACGATCCTGTTTTTGACATTCACACTGCCGGTTTGGGCCCAACAGTCAGCAACCACCCTCTCCACCGAAGAGATTCAGCACATCCTGTCAGCGGCGGTTGCGAAAGCCAATGAGATCGGGGTGCCGATGGGCATCTCGGTCGTGGATGCGGGAGGGAATCTCCTCGGTTTCATCAAGATGGACGGCGCATTCATCCACACAAACCATACCTCCTTCAGCAAAGCCTATACGGCCGCCTCTATTAGGAGGCCATCCGGCGCGAGCGGGATTCCGGCCAACGTCACGACAGAAATCTCCTCGACCACGGGAGGAAAATTCACCACCTTGCCCGGAGGGCTGCCGATTATCAAAGAAGGCAGATTGATGGGCGGAATCGGAGTCGGCGGGGGCAAAGGCGAACAGGACGAAGCGGTGGCTAAAGCGGGTGTCGAGAGCATCCTCAAAAAATAATCTCTACTCTACCCGACTCGTACTGGCGTGCTGGGTTCCCTCCCACTCAGCGCGGCTGCAATGTTCTCGACCACGACCATTCCCATCTTCACGCGCGTCTCATAGGTGGCCGACCCGATGTGAGGCGCGAGCACAACATTCTCGAGCTTCAGCAGCTCCGGATGGATGCGCGGCTCGTTTTCGTAGACATCTAGCCCGGCGCCCGCGATGCCACGATTCGATAAGGCCTCTACAAGCGCCGGCTCGTCAACGAGCGGCCCACGCGCCGTGTTGATCAGAAATGCATGGTTGCGCATGAGCTCCAGTTCGGCTTTTCCGATCAGGTGCCGCGTTTCCGGCGTCAGAGGTGCATGAAGAGAGACGAAATCCGATCGCCGCAGCAATTCCGGCAATGCCATCGGTACGGCCTTCAATGCCTTTTCCTCTGACGGACTCAACCTCCTCCGGCTATGGTACAGGACGACCATGTTGAAGCCGGCCGCTCGGCGCGCGACGGCGGATCCGATCCGCCCCATGCCGACGATCCCCAAGGTTTTGCCGTATACATCAGTTCCGAGATGATGAGTCGGCGCCCAGCCTTCCCAACGGCCCTGTCGCAGAAGCCGTTCTCCTTCGGGAATGCGCCGCGCCACTGCCAGGATCAATCCCCACGTCAAGTCGGCAGTGGTCTCGGTCAACACATCGGGCGTGTTTGTCACAACAATTCCTCGTGCACCAGCGGCAGCGAGATCGACATTGTTGTAACCGACGGCGTACACCGCCACGATCTTCAGCCGTGAGGCATGGGACAGCAACTCCGCGTCCACCTGTTCAGCCAACGTCACGGCCAATGCATCCGCGAGAGGGATGGCTTGTATCAACGCATGTCGCTCCGACAATGGCCCGACCACGGTAAAGCGCTTGCGCAATTCTTCCATCACGGGATCAGGGAAACGCTGAGTCAGGAGAACGGTCGGCATGGCGGGATAGGGTCAGGACGATGGAACGACCGACGGACGAGTTTCCTTGCCAGGGCCATTGGTGAATTCAATGCGCGCCACATTCTTGACGTTGGCACAGAGATCACCCAGACCGGGTGTCACCAACCGGAAGGGCCCTCCTGCCTCCTTGGACAGCGGTTGACCGTCACGCTCATAAATCACAATACCCGTCGCCGCGGCATCTTTCACCAATAGACTTGCCGCAAACTGCCCGTCTCCGGAATGAAACGTGACATGATCCGTGCCGATCAAGGGGGTCGCGATGTCCAACAGAGCCTTGACCTTGATCCCGTGACCACGGGCACCCGGCATCAGTGTTCCGATATCCGGCACATGGGCATCGACCGGCAGTTTAGCCAGCGCCGCAGCATCGAGTGTGATCGGCTGGAGGACATGCCCGTCCAACCTGAGTACGGCCGGCCCAAGGGGCATCGGCTCCGTCATCGCTTTGATCAGCGCGTATAGTGTCGCGTTGACCGGCGTCGGCACACCAAGGACAAGCCCCTGCCGAACCAGATAGCCGTTCAAATACTCGATTTCCGTTCGGCGGCCGGCTTTCCAGTCGTCGAACATCGAGGTGTGAATATCCCGTATCTCTTCCGACGATTGAATAAGTTTCTCCGCCATCTTCGGCCCGAGGTCCACGCCTTCCGCACGTGCAACCGCCACCGCTTCATCCACGATCCGATGGATCAGCACCCGCAAATCGGGATACGTCAAGGCTTTCGCGATGCGGTCGTCAATGAGCACGGTCAGCGGATTGAAGACGACGTTCCAACACATCTTTTCCCATTTGGTCCGGCGAATGTCGGATGGCACCCGACAGGCAATGCCCCCTGCCTCGAACACGGCCTTCACTGCCTCCACGTCCCCACCATGCCAGACCCCGATGGCGACCTCGCCCCTCTTGTAATGCTCGATGACTCCCGGCGACGCGATTTTCGAATAGATATATGCCAGACCGCCTAGGAGCCGGACATCAGAAAAAGACTCCATGATGCGGGCTTCCGTGTCCACGCCATTTTGCAATGTCAGTATCGTGGTCGTTGGAGTGACGACCGGCTGAAGAAGATGGAGGACGTCATCCAAGTCGTATCGCTTGACTGCAAGGACAATCAGATCCGCAGGCGCAAGGTCCTTCGGGTCGGTGCTGGCGTTGGGATGAACCGTGAAGGATTGTTCGGGCGACTGTATCGTCAGGCCCTTCGTCCTGATCACCTGCAGCGTCTTCGGCCTCAGAAGAAATGAACAATCGACGCCTTTTCGGACTAGGTGTGCACCGAAAAATCCCCCGACCGAACCGGCCCCGACCATCATGACTCTCATCTCACATTGCCTTCCTTCGAAATCATGTATCCATCAGCGAGCCGGCATGATGGTCAGCAGTTCCTCTAATCCTCTCACGGTAATCTGACCATTCGAAGCAAGCGCTCCCCCCACGCGATTCAGCCAGACGCCGGTCATTCCCGCCGATGTCGCGGCCTGCGCGTCTACGGCAGTGGCGGCATGTCTTCTGAGAGCGCGTTCAAAGATCTTTGGCGAAGGTTTGGCGGCCCCCGCAAAACTGGACAGCGTTACGCTGCCGAAAAACCGATCAATTCCGAGACCGATCAGGATATCGTAGAGCCGGGAATCAAAATTGGACACAATGCCCAGTTCCACCTCTCGCGCCTCTAATGTCTCTAATACAGAGAGGGTCTCGGAATACAGAGTCCAGGCTTCGGGCTGCGCAAAATACTGAAAGACTTCATCGAAATATTCGTCAAACCCTTCGAACATCCCGATCCGGTAAAAGACATTGTGCACCACATCAAACCACCACAGACGCTCGCATGCCTTGATCGCCTGAGGGTCCGTGACGGCGAACACGGGAGGGGGCGCGTCGGCAAAGGCTTTGACAAATGCCTGCTGGATCGTTCCCGCCGAAACGTTCACGCCGTATTTCCTCGCATACTCGAGGTAGACCTCGCCGACCGACCCCTTCACGTGAAAGAGCGTCCCGGCTGCATCGAAGAAGACGACCTGTGGAATCCGCGGCAAGATCATGACAGGTTCCTACGACAAGAATAGCCCGGCGTCAAGTCCATCGCCCATTCTAAACGTTACACGTCCCGGCATGACATTCGGCCCAACAGGCGACTGAAGTTTCGACCCTCCATATCTCCTTGACCCGGCTTCACCCGTCTGAGACGGCTGCCAGTCTCACAGACTATAGTCAGTCCGGATGGCCCGCTCGACACCGTGACCGCTCCGTGTCGGTCCGTCCGCACCACAGCAGCCCCGAGCCGCTCATAGGCATTGAGAGTCGCTGAATGGGGATGTCCGTAGCTATTACCGCCGCCGACTGAGATGACCGCGAGCCGGGGGCGTACCGACCCCAAAAATTCCTCATGCACGGCCCCTCGCGACCCATGATGAGGGACCTTGATGACGGCGCTATTGAGCGCGGCCGACGATCGAGCCAGGGCCGCTTCCGCTTCCCGCTCCATATCGCCGGTGAACAGAAAACCGGTTTGTCCGCAGATGAGCTGCACAACAACCGACGCGTTATTGAGGGCCTTGCCGTCCGTACTCCGCAGACCCATCGGGGACGTGCCGCGCGGATTGAGCACCGTGACAGAGCAGCCGCCAAGAGACCTTTGAGGGTGAAGGTCTGAGACCGACGTCACTGGAACATGGCGCTCTTCTAACGTCTCTTCAAGAGCGGTGACAAACGAAAGCGGCCTCGTCATGCCGTTCGTCCAAAACTCTCCAACCTCGAAGTGCTTCGCAATGAACGCCAAGCCGCCGATATGATCCAATTGCGGATGGGTGGCAATCACCACGTCGAGATGCCGGATACCGCGGTTCCACAGAAGCGGCGCCACCACGGCACGACCGAGATCAAATGTCTCTGATGCACCCCCTCCGTCAATCAGCATGGTCTGGCCACCCGGCGTTTCCACCAGAGCGGCGTCACCCTGCCCGACGTCCATGAACGTGATACGGGCCGCTCCTTGCTCTGGAAGATCGCGGAGCGAAATTGCCCACAACGATAAGAGTCCGAGCGCGCACAAGAAACTCACCCGGCCGCGCCAGGATTCGCGAAAGATAAAAGCGAAGATCAGCAGAACGTAGAAGACCATAATCTGCCACATCCCGGGTGAGGCCACGCGCCATTCTGCGCCAGGCAAGGCCGCGAAGCCATGTACCATCCAGACAAGACCCTCAAGGCAGGGCTGGAGAATCAGGGCGCCCACCAACCCCTCCGAACCTGACACCAGCGTGGCCACGCATGCAAGTAAGCCGAGCGGGACAATAGCAAACCCAACAAGTGGAACAATCAGCAAGTTCGAGAACACACCCATCCACGGCAGTTGATTGAAGTGCCAAGCCACGAGGGGCGCCGTGACAAGACTCACCACAATCCCCACCAAAAACAATTCCCACGTCCCCTCCCGTAGGCCGTCCGTCACACTTCTGCGGCTGCGCACATTGGCATCCTCATCCTCCCCTCGTTCAAGAGGTCGCCTGCTGAACACGAACAGCACGATAGCGAGCACGGACAGAAAGGATAATTGAAAGGAAAGATCGAATGGCGCCAGGGGAGACCATGCCACGATCAAGAGAACGGCCATCGACAGGGCATTTCCCAAATGAGGCTCCCTCCCCGCCAGGATCGCCCCCACAAAGATACCGAGCATCACCAACGATCGGACAGTGGCCACCTCGGCCCCGCCCAAAAGAGCATAGAGCGTGACCGGCACGATCGTCATGAACGTCGCCAACATCGTCGCGGTAGCGCGAAGACTGAGTGGCAGAAGCCAAGCCGTCGGAAGGGCCAGAATCACCCGGCGTGCAGCCCAGAAAATAACGATGCTGATCAGACCCAAATGCGAGCCTGAAATAGAGAGAATATGCGTCGTTCCAGACGCCATGAAAATGTCACGAATAAACGCCGTCAGATATCCCGTCTCACCGGTAATTAACGCAAGATAGATTCCCGCTTCTTGAGACGGCAGCGATCGCAAGGCGGCTTCACGAAGCCTCCGGCGCCATCCGTCTACAGCTCCCATGACCGGAGACCCGCGATGCGTCAGGATTTGAAGATCGCCGGTGCCCTCATGAATCGTCACGGCCCCTACCGCTTGTATTCCTGACCGCCGGAGATGCTCGGCGTAATCAAACCCCGCTGGATTTCTCAGCGCATGTGGTGGGCGAATGATTGTCTGAAACCGGATGAGATCGCCGACGATCAAGGGAGGCACATCCCCGCGGAGAGAGAGCTTGATCCTCCCATGCACAGGGATGTCCCGCCCGGTGGTAAGGAGCGTATGCACCGACACGGTCGCTGAGGCCCGGCCTGGGCCATACCGCACGGGTTCGACGATCTCGCCGATCAGATCCGCTTTGCCGTTCTCTGCAGTGGCCGGCATTGAAAGCCTGCCGGTACGTGCGTCGGTAAGGATGGCGGAGATGCCGCCGGCCAGAAACACACCGAAAATCAGGCAGGAAAAGAAAGGAGAGCAGCAGCCGGCGCGGCAGCAGAGGAAAAGGACTCCCAGCACCAGCACCGCAACAATGGATATCGAGACCGGCAGATAGGCGGCCGCGGAACCGGCCAGCGCGCCGAGCAGCAATGCCACCGGAAGGACCGGCAAGGGCCGCCAGTGCATGCGTGAAGGCGCCCCTTAGGCCTCGCCGATTTCCGAATGAAGCACGTCAGCCAGTTGGTGTGCGATTTTCTCAACGGACTGGGCGTCTTCCGCTTCAACCATCACGCGCACGAGGGGTTCGGTACCAGAGTACCGGACAAGGATTCGGCCGACGCCGTTCAAGCCGGCTTGATGCGTACGCAAGGCCTTTTGGAACGAGGCGATCTCCGTCAGCTCTTTCCGTTCGCGAACCCGCACGTTGACGAGAACCTGGGGATAGAGGGGAAATCCCGAGGCCAACTCCGACAACGGCTTTCCGGCGCGCTTCATCATCGCCATGACCTGCAGCGCGGAAATCAGACCGTCGCCGGTTGTATTGTGGTCAAGGAAGATGATGTGGCCGGATTGCTCTCCACCGAAGTTATAGTCCTCCTGCAGCATGCGCTCCAGAATATACCGGTCTCCGACCGCCGTTCGCACGAGCTTGATGCCCGCCTTCGCCAAGGAATGTTCGAGACCCATATTGCCCATCATCGTGGTCACCATGGTCTTGCGCGCCAACATGTCGCGGTCTTTGAGATACAGGGCCAGCGCCCCCAACAACTGATCGCCGTCCACGACGCGCCCGTCCTCCGAGACAAACACCGCCCGATCCGCATCCCCGTCGTGAGCCACACCGAGGGCGGCTCCCTGCGCCTTCACCGCTTCCTGTAGCATTTGTGGATGCACCGCCCCGCAGTCCCGATTGATGTTCGTTCCGTCGGGCTTATCGCCCAGGACTGTCACGCGGGCTCCCAGTTCCCGATAAATATCGGGCGCAACCTTATATGCGGCGCCATGCGCGCAATCCACGACGATCGCCATCCCTTCCAAATCGAACCCCTTATGAAGGGATTGCTTGACGAACTCGATGTAGCGGCCTTCGGCGTCATCAATGCGAAACGCCTTTCCAATTTCCGAGGCGGTAGGCCTCAGGGCGTCAATGCGCTTGGAAAGGACGAGTTCCTCGATCTGCCGCTCCTGTTCATCCGGCAGCTTCAGTCCGTCTCGGGAGAAAAACTTGATGCCGTTGTCCTCATAGGCATTGTGAGAAGCGGAGATCATCACGCCGGCGTCCGCGCGCAAACTGCGCGCAAGGAACGAGATGGCCGGTGTCGGCAACGGCCCCACCAGCAATACGTCCACGCCCATGGAACAGATGCCGGACGTCAATGCGGACTCAATCATATAGCCCGACAGGCGTGTATCCTTGCCGATCACAATGCGGTGGCGTCCGGGACGCGTCTTGAAGACATGGGCGGCCGCTCGGCCCAGCCGGAGTGCGACTTCGCTAGTGATGGGTTCGATATTCGCCACGCCGCGAATGCCATCCGTCCCGAACAGCTTGCGCACGGCCGGCGACTTTGCGCGTTTCATCATGTCCCTCCTTTAGGCACGCACGCAGAGACTGTTGCCTGCCGAATCGCCCAGCTCACGCAGGCCACTTCTTTCATCTGCGCCACCGCATGCACCCTCACGATATGAGCCCCCTGAAGCACGGCAGCCGCCACGGTTGCAGCTGTCCCCCATTCCCTCTCTGCCACGTCGCGGCCCAGTAGCGATCCGAGAAAGCCCTTCCTGGACGGACCGACAGCGATAGGCCGTCCTAGTTCATGAAATACCGAGAGCTTCTTCAAAATCTCCAAATTATGCTCGATCCGTTTCCCAAAGCCAATTCCCGGATCAAGGACGATGCGCTCGGCGGCAATCCCGGCCGCAACCGCGAATTGTAACCGGGTTTGCAGAAAATCACCAATCTCCCGGACAACGTCGGTATAGCAAGGATCGTTCTGCATGGTCAGAGGCTCGCCTTGTCGATGCATCAAAATCATGCCGGCTCCCGCATCGGCCACCACCGATGCCATACAGGGATCGTCCCGCAGCGCGCTGATGTCGTTGATGATGCATGCCCCGAGCTCCAGGCATTGCCTGGCGATGGCCGCCTTCGTCGTGTCCATGGAGATAGGGATTGTCACCCGCTTGACGACCGCACGAAGCACCGGAAGGATGCGACTCAATTCCTCCTCCTCCGAAACAGGCGTGGACCCTGGACGCGACGATTCGCCGCCGAGATCCAGAATATCGGCTCCCTCGGACTGGATCTCTTCTGCCCGCGCGATGGCCGTCTCACGTTTGACAAAGCGACCTCCATCCGAGAAGGAGTCTGGCGTCACGTTCAGGACTCCCATGATAAGCACGCGGTCCTGGAGGGGCAGTGAGAAACCATTTCCCTTCCAGCTCAGGTATTGTGGCGTGACCGGCATCATGGCTGCCTCATTCGAGTATGGGACACCGACGGAGGGCAAAAGTTGCATCGGGCGAGGGAAATCAGCGGATGAGAGCACACCTGCAGACAGATGTCAGGCCGAAGCACCCTCAGGAACTTGAGGTGCCGCTCCCTGAATAATCTTGTCGATTTCAGGAGCGTCCAAGACCTCTTTTTCAAGCAACGCTTCGGCAAGCGCCTTGAGCGCCGCCATATTGTCGCGGAGCATCTTCTTGGTGCGCTCGTAATTCCCGAGCACGAGACGCTTGACCTCGGCGTCGATCTTGATAGCGATGTCCTCACTATAATCCCGGCGGGTGGCGATTTCGCGCCCGAGGAAGATCTCCTCATCCTTCTTCCCAAAGGTCAACGGGCCCAAGTCTTCACTCATCCCCCATTCACACACCATCTTACGCGCGAGATCGGTGGCGCGCTCGATGTCGTTGCCGGCACCGGTCGTGATTTGATTAAAGACCAATTCTTCGGCGACACGACCGCCCATGAGGATCGCCAGGCTGTTATACAGAAACTCTTTGGAGTAGCTATGCCGGTCATCGGTAGGAAGCTGCATTGTCAGACCCAGCGCACGACCGCGTGGAATGATTGTGACCTTGTGCACGGGGTCCGTGCCGGGCAGCAGCCTCGCCATCAAGGCATGCCCCGCCTCGTGATAAGCCGTTGTGCGCTTCTCCTGATCGGTCAGCACCATGCTTTTACGTTCGACGCCCATGAGGACCTTGTCCTTGGCGAATTCGAAATCCTTCAACTCCACGGTGGTCTTGTTGAGACGCGCGGCCAAAAGGGCGGCCTCGTTCACGAGGTTTTCGAGATCCGCGCCCGAGAAACCCGGCGTGCCGCGGGAGATAATCTCCAACTCCACATCCTTCGCCAGAGGAACCTTTTTCGTGTGCACTTTCAGAATTTCCGTCCGGCCGCGCACATCCGGGCGGTTGACCGTAATTTGACGATCGAATCGGCCTGGCCGCAGCAAGGCCGGGTCCAATACATCGGGCCGATTTGTCGCCGCGATCAAAATGACGCCTTCCGAGGTCTCGAACCCATCCATCTCAACCAGCAGTTGATTCAAGGTCTGTTCTCGTTCATCGTGACCCCCGCCCAAGCCCGCCCCGCGCAGCCGGCCCACGGCGTCGATCTCGTCGATGAAGATGATGCAGGGGGCATGTTTTTTCCCCTGTTCGAAGAGGTCGCGCACCCGCGATGCGCCGACACCCACGAACATCTCCACAAAGTCCGAGCCGCTGATGCTGAAGAAAGGGACGCCGGCTTCACCGGCGATCGCCTTGGCGAGCAGGGTCTTGCCCGTTCCGGGAGGGCCTACGATGAGGACGCCTTTGGGGATACGCCCGCCGAGTTTTTGAAACTTGTGCGGATCCTTAAGAAATTCGATAATTTCGACGACTTCTTCTTTGGCTTCGTCAATGCCGGCCACATCCGAAAATGTCACCTTTTTACGGTCTTCTGTGAGGAGTCGTGCGCGACTCCTGCCGAATGATAAGGCTTTGTTGCCGCCCACCTGCATCTGCCGCATCAAGAAGAACCAAAGAGCGAGGAACAGGACGAAAGGACCCCACGTAACCAGCAGCGTGATGTACCACGGATTGTCTTCCGGAGGTTTCGCGACGATGGCCACATTACTTTTCCTGAGAGTATCCACTAAATCGGGGTATTCGGCCGTGTAGGTTTTGAAGCTTCGACCATCCTTGAACGACCCATTGATATAATTGCCGCGGATGGTGACCTCATTGACTTCCCCGCGCTCGACTTTACCAACAAAATCGCTGAATTTGATCTCTTCGTCGGGGGATTGGCCGGGAATACTGAAGACGTTGAAAAGCAAAATCATGAAGAGGCCGACGACGACCCAGAAAATCAAGTTCTTGGCACGGGAATTCATCCGTCAGATCCCCCGGAAATCAGAATTGATAGTAGCACATCCTCAAGACTGGACACAACAGAGCGATTAGGGCTTGGGCACGTCTTCATCGCTTTGTTCGAGCACCGCGAGATAAGGAAGATTCCGGTATTTCTGCCGGTAATCCAGGCCATATCCCACGACGAATTGGTCAGGAACGTCGAAGCCCACATAGTCTACCTTCACCTCCACGAGCCGCCCTTTCGCTTTGTTGAGTAGGGTGCAGACCTTGATGCTCTGGGGCTTTCGCTTGCCAAGCATCTCGCGCAGATGGCGGAGGGTCCGCCCGGAGTCCACGATATCCTCTATCAACAAGACATCCCGCCCCGTGATGTCCTCCGTTAATTCAGTCAGAATCTTGACTCGGCCCTTGGATTTAGTCTTGCCCGCATAGCGCGAGACCACAAGAAAGTCAACACAGAGAGGCAATGTGATGGCGCGAGCGAGGTCCGCGTAAAACGCGAACGAACCCTTCAAAATGCCGATGAGGACGAGGTCCTTTTGCCGGTAATCATGCGTGATTTGCTGCCCGAGTTCAGCAATTCGGGTGCGCATCTCCTCTTGAGTGACGATGGGTTTGCCGAAGAGACCGCCCACCTAGACCTCGTACTCCAGACGCAGCGTGACCGGATGGCTGCTCACATCACGGGCAATGAATCGTTGATCCGTACGATACCCGACGACCCAGACGATTCCGTGCGGGCCGCTGACGAGAGGAATCGTTTTTCTCAGGTTCCGGGGAATCTTCTCGTCGATGAAATAGTCGTGAAGTTTTTTGTGGTGGCCGCGCAGTCCGGTCGGACAGAACCAATCCCCAGGCTGCCATGCTCTGACTGTCAATGGACCTCCCACTCGATCGAGATCAATGACCGCCGTCTCGCGATTCAACAATGATGACCTTCCATTGACCGCGAGAAGACGCTGACCTTCACCCAGGTGCACCGAGCCGGGCACTGGCAGCGGTACTTCCTGGGTCCACACGGGGGGGTCGCACCGAACCTCTTCTGCGTCAATAGAGAGGATAAGTTCCACACCTCTTCGGCTCACCCGGACTCTTTCAGGCAAGCACAGAGAAGCCTGTTTGGCCACACCGCAGAAGGCGAGGACAGCTTCGACGTGTCGTAACGACGGTCGCAATTTGTCCGTACACAGCACCCCCAATGCGTGTCGGATGATGCGGCGCTTCAGTGCGACAGGATAGTCCCCCAGCCGTCGAGAATCCAAGACGACACGGCCGGGATCGCTTTGGATCAAAATCGCATTCAAGGCTTCCCGTGACGCCTCCTTCAAGAACCCTGTATCGGCTGCGAGCACCGCCGCGCTCCGGGCAAGGCCTTCAACAATACGAGGGTTGTAAGATTTCAGAAGCGGCAACAACTCATGGCGAATGCGATTGCGTCGATACTGGACCGTGGCGTTGGACGAATCCACCCGGTATGAAAGATGCCGGGATGCGAGGTAATCGAGGACTTGTTCACGGGGCACCTGAAGCAACGGCCGGATGATCCGTCCATCAGGCAGGTCACGCATGACCGGAATCCCGGACAGTCCATCGGCGCCCGCTCCATGGAGCAGCCAGAGCAACACGGTTTCCGCCTGATCGTCGGCGGTATGACCGGTGGCAACCAGATTGAAATGGAGATCCCTGCACAAGCGGTCGAAAAATGCATAACGAATCGCGCGCGCGTGTTCCTGCAGCGAAACGGAATGCATGCGCGAGATGGTGGGGCGTTCGCAGCTGACAGGGATGTCGAATCGGACGCCCATATCGCGGACAAAACCCTCATCCGCATCAGATTCAGCACCTCTCAAACCATAGTTGACGTGCGCGATGTGAAGCGCCAAGTCCGGCAGGCGGCGGCTTCGACGCAGTTCGTCGAGCACCGACAGCAGACAGATGGAATCCGGTCCTCCCGAGACGGCGACCACAGCGCGAGCATTCCCGGGGATCAGACCCCTGGAAGCCATTTCCGCGACATGCCGAAAGACCAGATGGTGACGCATGGTGGTGAGATTCATGGTCTTACGTCGAACAGACGCGCGACGGAAGGCCGCGCAAAATTTCTCGTGTGCGCGCAACATCGGCCGCAATCTGTTGTGTCAGCAAGTCTGCCGATTCAAACGTCTGGTCGGGACGAAGACGCGCGTGGAAGAAAATCGCAATCTCGCGATCATACAGATCCTGGCCTTCATCCAAGAGATGAGTTTCGATTAACCGCGCCCCGACGCCGAACGTAGGCCGCACGCCGATGTAGCTCACCGCCGGCAATGTCTGCCCGCTGACCTGCAGTTCCGTGGCATACACCCCGTCCGCCGGCAAAACCCGGCCTTCCGGAGGCACGATATTCGCCGTGGGAAAACCAAGTTCCCCGCCACGGTGTTCACCTTGGATAACCTTCCCGCAAAGCCGGTACGGCCGGCCCAATAATCTGGCCGCTTCAGAAATAAGCCCATCCCGAACCATATGACGAATCCGCGTCGAACTGATCGGCAGTCCGTTGATGACAACGGGTGAGATCGCCCGGACCGTCAATCGCAACCGCGGCGCAGCGGCGGTGAGGGTTTCGATCGTGCCGGCCCGCTCCCGGCCGAAGCGAAACGTTTGGCCGACGTAGAGTTCTTTCGCACCGAGACCTTCGGACAGTACAGCCGTCATGAACTCTTCGGGGCTCTGACTGGCAAAGTCTCGCGTAAACGGAAGACGCACCACCACGTCGACCCCGGCTTCGTCGAGCAAGCGCAACTTTTCTTCCGGGTCGCTCAGAAACCGGAGGTGGACGTGAGGGGTCAGGACCCGCAGGGGGTGCGGATCGAAGGTCAATACCACGACGGTCCCGCGGTGGAGAGCCACGCGCTCCCGCAGCAACTTCAGCACAGCCTGATGTCCAAGATGGACGCCGTCGAAATTGCCGATGGTCACGACGGGGAACGGCAATCCCCGGCACTCCTGAAGGCGCTCAACGACCTTCATCGCTGCAAGGCCAGGGCGGCCTCCTTCGCGAAGTACGTCAGAATCAGGTCCGCGCCGGCGCGCCGAATGGAGACGAGCGTTTCCAGCATCGCCCGGCGTTCATCCAGCCATCCGTGCTGGGCTGCGGCTTTGATCATGCTGTACTCCCCGCTGACTTGATAGGCCGCGAGCGGCCGGCTAAACGTTTCTCGCGCATCGCGGATGATGTCCAAGCACGGCAGGGCGGGTTTCACCATGACGACGTCCGCGCCTTCCTCGATGTCCAGTTCGATTTCGCGGAGCGCCTCCCGGCGGTTGGCCGGGTCCATCTGATAGGACTGGCGATCGCCGAATTTAGGGCTCGAATCAGCCGCTTCCCTGAACGGGGCATAAAAGCACGAGGCGAATTTGGCCGCATAGGCCAAAATCGGAATGTGGGCAAAACGGTCCCCGTCGAGCGTGGCCCTCAGAGCGCGCACACGCCCATCCATCATGTCCGAAGGCGCGACCATGTCGGCGCCGGCGCGCGCATGGCTGAGCGCCATCTTTTGCAAGCACTCGATGGTCTCATCGTTCAGTACCCGGCCGTCCTTCACCACCCCGCAGTGACCATGCGTCGTATATTCATCGATACAGATGTCGGTGATCACCACCAAATCGGGCAAGCGGTCTTTAATCGACCGCACGGCACGCTGGACGATGCCGTCAGGCGCCCACGCGCTGCTCCCCGTCTCATCCTTCATGGCCGGAATGCCGAACAGAAGGATCGAGGGAATCCCCAATGCCTGGACTTCGCCGGCTCCCTTGATGAGGTGATCCACCGAGAATCGCGATTGGCCGGGCATGGAGGCAATCGGGTGACGAACGTCGCGCCCTTCACAGACGAAAAACGGCGCGATCAGATTATCGGGGGACAGCCGCGTCTCGCGCACCATCCGGCGCAGCCCCTCGCAGGCGCGGAGCCGGCGCAGCCTGTCTTGCGGAAAAGCCATCCGCTACTTCCTCGGCAGGTTCGTCAAAAAGACGACAAGATCGCGTACGGAGATCATCCCCGCCAATTTCCCGTTGCGCGACGCGCCCAGATGCCGCACATGGGATCGCGCCATGAGGTCATTCGCATCCAGGAGCGTTTTGTTTTCATCAATCATGAGGATCGGTGCCGACATGATTTCTTCGACGGTGGCTTTCGTGGGATCCAGCCCACCTGCCACGCAACGACGAACCACGTCCGTGTCCGTCAGGATGCCGATAATCTCGCCTCCCTTCGTGATAAACAGACTACCGATGTTGTAATCCCGAAGCTGCTCGGACGCTGTCCTGATCGAACAATCCCGATCCACCGTCCGAATCTTCTCCACCGGAATCATTACCGATTTTACCGGCACCATGCTGGCTCCTCCTTTTTCTGACGGTCACGCCTTAGGCGTGGCATGACGACTGCAAAAAATGCTCAGCGATGGCGTCCGCCAACGCAGGAACCGTATTGGATTTCCCCCGAATGCTGACTTTCAAACCGGCCGCTTCAGCGGTCTGCGCCGTAATCGGACCGATGCACGCAACCACCGCCTTGGCCGTCAGCATCGCCGCCTCTTCACGGGAGGCAAAGAACTCGACATAATGTTTCACCGTCGAAGAGCTGGTAAAGGTGACGACCTGCACATCCCCTCGACGGAGCTTTGCCTTCAGCGCCTCGATATCTCCCTCTGGACGAACCGTACGATACGCCACCGCCACAGTCACGTCGGCCTCTCGCACACGCAGTTCGTCTGGCAGGAGATCTCTCGCCACTTCGGCGCGAGGAATGAGGATTCTCTTGCCGCGCACGTCGATCTTCTGAAAGATGTCCACCACGCCTTCCGCCTGATAGGTCTCGGGGATGAGGTCCACCATCAGTCCAGCCTTTGCCAATGCTTCCGCCGTGCCGGGCCCGATGGCGCACAGCCGCGCCGTGGCGAATGCCCGGGCGTCCAGCCCTGCACACTTCAACCGCTCCAGGAAAAAACGCGGGCCGTTGGCGCTGGTAAAAATGATCCAGTCATACCGCGAGAGGCCGGCGATCGCCTTGTCCAGAGATGTCCAGTCGGACGGCGGCATGATCGCAATTGTCGGGAATGTCTCGATGGTTGCGCCGTATCCGGCCAAGAGGTCCGCAAACTCCGCGGCCTGCTCCCGCGGCCGCGTGACCAGGACGGTCACGCCGAACAGCGGACGGCTCTCAAACCAATTCAGCTTAGCGCGCAACTTGACGACCTCTCCCACGACGATCAATGTCGGCGGTTCGAGCGCGGCTTGTTCGGCCAGCTTGAGAATATCCGCTAACGTCCCGACGACAGTCTTCTGCTCGGACCTGGTGCCCCATCGAATCAACGCAACCGGCGTGGAAGAAGGCCGCCCCGACGTAAGGAGATGCTCGACAATAGCCGGAAGATTCTTCATCCCCATGAGAAAGATGACGGTGCCGCCCGTGGAGGCCAGCCGGTCCCACTCCACCGTGGGAGAAGGCTTGGACGGATCTTCATGCCCCGTCACCACCGCGAAGCTGGAGGCCAACGTCCGGTGTGTCACCGGAATACCGGCATAGGCGGCTGCAGCCACGGCTGAGGTCACGCCCGGCACGACTTCAAAAGGGATTCCCGCATCAGCGACAGCTTCCGCCTCTTCCCCTCCCCGGCCAAAAACGAACGGATCTCCGCCTTTGAGCCGCACCACGGTTTTGCCGGCCTGTGCGCGTTCCACCATGACCCGATTGATCTCTTTCTGCTCACCGTAACGTCCACGCCCTCGCCGTCCGACATAAATACGCTCCGCTTCGGCCGGCACATGGTCCAGAAGCACGGGGTTTGCCAGATAATCATAGAGCACGACTTCCGCTTGCTCCAGACATTCCTTTCCCCGAATGGTGAGGAGCTTTGGATCTCCCGGACCGGCTCCCACAAAATAGACCTTGCCGCGCTTCATGACGGTGTATAGATCTCCTGGAGGATCGCATCACCACCTAATGCCAGCAAACGCTCAGCGAGTTCCACGCCAAGTCGATGCGCAGCGTCGATCGACCCCTCGACCGAGTCGCGCACGAGACGCGCCCCGTTCAGGCTGGCCACGAGTCCTTCCACTCTGAGCCGCTTCTGCAGGATCGTCGCATGAGCGGCGATGGGGACCTGGCACCCGCCTTCCAGCCGTTCCAGTAAGGCACGTTCTGCGGTGACCGTGATCCGCGTCGGTTCATGATTCAGCCGGCCGGCCAACATTTTGACGACATCATCATCCGCGCGCCCCTCCAAGCCGAGTGCGCCCTGTGCGATCGCGGGTAAGCAGATATCAGCGGACAGCGATTGCGTCACGCGATGGGCAAGACCAAGCCTGTTCAGGCCCGCCGCAGCGACGATAATGCCGTCGTACGCGCCTTCATCAAGTTTTCGCAGCCGCGTGTCGAGGTTACCACGCAGCATGACCACCGTGAGATCCGGCCGGTAGCGAAGGATCTGCGACTGGCGGCGGAGGCTGCTCGTACCGATCCGCGCCCCCTTCGGCATATCATCCAAAAGCAGCCCCCGCCGGCTAATGAGCACATCATACGGATTGTCACGCTCCGGCATGGCAAGAATCGCCATGCCCTGGGGCAATCGCGTCGGCACATCCTTCATGCTATGGACCGCAAGATCAATCTCTCCCCTCGCCAGGGCGTCTTCGATCTCCTTCACGAACAGACCTTTCCCGCCGATCATCGCCAGAGGTGTGTCCAGAACCTTGTCGCCCGTGGTCTTAATCCGCTTGATTGAGATTCCGATGCCCGGCTCCACCTCGCGCAGACGGGCGAGCACCCATTCCGCTTGCCAGACGGCCAGCGCGCTCCCTCGCGTGCCGATCACCAACTCGCGGAGAGCTGGTGTCATCGCCCTGGAAGTTTCTCAGGCATCGTGCCCTCCATCGCCGCGGGAGCGGAGGTCATCGTCCCGCCCTTATAACTTGAGGACAGCAACAAAAAACCGATCATGCCGATGATCAGCACCATCAAAAACAGTAGATCGAATCTGAAGCCTTCGCGATTGCGATAGTCGTAGCCACAATGCGGGCAGTCAGGCAATGGATCCTTGGGACCTCCCCAATAGCTGTCCTTGCATCTCGGACAGGTCAGGAAGCGCGCGCGGGGCGCCGTACTCATGGACGCACCTGCTCCCCCGGATGCTCGGGAGGCGCCGCATGCCCCGGATCATCGTTGGCCGGAAGCTCGATGTCCTTTTCCAGTTCGAAGAGCCGCTGGGCAATCTCGGCGAATAAGGTCCCGTTTGGAGCGTCGGCCTCCGCCTTCAAGGCCACCAACGGTCCGTGCAGGAGTTTATTCGTGATGGCGGCCGCCAGTTCCTCCACGAGTTGTCGTTGGCGCGGCGATACCGGACCCAATTTTGTCAGGATCCGGTCCACCTCCAGTCGTTGAATATCATCCGCCTTACGCCGCAGCGCTCGAATGGTCGGCAAGGCGTCCAGCGATTTGATCCACTTGACGATGAGGCCGACTTCGTCGTGAATCAATTCCTCTGCCTTCATCGCTTCGCGCCGCCGTTCCTCGAGGTTCTTGTCGACATGACCCTGGAGATCGTCGATGTTGTAGAGATATGCGTTGTCAAGCGAGCCGACCTTTGGATCAATGTTACGGGGCACCGAAATGTCGATGAGAAACATTGGACGGTTGCGGCGCGCATGCAGCGCCTGTTGCACATCATGGGCATGGATGAGATAGGAGACCGCCCCCGTCGAACAGATGACGATGTCGGCGCCCGCCATTTCTCTCGGGAACTCGTCGAACGGCACGGGCATCCCGTTGAAGCGCCGCGCGGCATCGACCGCCAACTCGAAATTCCGCGTCGTGATCATCACGTGCTGCATGCCTGCGCTGACGAGATGCCGCGCGGCGAGCTTTGCCATCTCTCCCGCGCCCACGAGCAAGACCGTCTTGCCAGATAAGCTTTGAAAAATCTTTTTAGCCAGCTCCACGGCCGCGTAACTGACCGACACGGCATTTTCGGCAATGCCCGTTTCGGTCCGCACACGTTTCCCCACCGACAGGGCCTTCCTGATGACTTTATTCAGAATGACGCCCGTCGCCTTTTGATTCAACGCGGCCTCGAAGGCCTCCTTGACCTGTCCCAGGATCTGGGGCTCACCGACCACCATCGAATCCAGGCTCGACGTCACCCGAAAGAGGTGCCGGATCGCCTCGGCACTGTCCAGCGAGTAGAGGTAAGGAGAAATTTCCTCCGTGGTTGAGGCCATGGCCACTGAGATCAAATATTCTCGCAGGGACTCGAACCCCTGCTCGGTGTCTTTGACGACAGCGTAGAGCTCAACACGGTTGCATGTGGAGAGGATCGTCGCCTCCATGACGCCCGGCCAACGACGCAAACGGGCAAGCGCTTCCGGGAGGCGGGTCTCGGACACCGCGAGTCGCTCCCTCAATTCCACGGGGGCCGTTCGATGATTCAGGCCGACGACAATGATGTTCATGCGTCACACAAAGGGATGTTGTCCCTTCAACATCACTCCCAGCAAGGTGAAAATCACCCCGGCAAACCCAACGACCGTGAGATACGCGGCCCGCTTTGCACGCCATCCCACCGTGACGCGTCCCAACAACACGACAAGGTAAAACAGCCAGGTTCCCAATGCCCCGATCTGCTCGGCGTTCCAGTTCAGAAATGACCCTCGTGAAAATTCGGCGAACAGCGCGCCGGTGATGATACCCAAGGTCAGCAAGGGAAAGCCGAAGGAGATGGCCTTGCCGTTCAGATCGTCGAGGAAATCGAGTGCTGGAAGTTTGTGATACAGCGGGGTCCGATGCTTGGACTTCAACAGATGTTCCTGAATCAAATACATCAGTCCGGCGATGAATGCCACCGCAAACGCCACGGTCCCGAGGAGCGAAAACGTGACATGCATCCACATGTTCCTGAAAATCGGCGCGAGCGCCTGAATCTCTTTGGGGAGCGCCGCGGCGGAAATCAGGGAAATAAACGCCATCGGCAGAATAAACGAGCCGAGAATGTGAATCCGGTAGCGCAGTTCAACGACGAGGAACACCAACACCAGCGCCCACGAAAAAAATGAGAGGGCTTCATGGAGACTGGTCAGCGGAATGTGCCCGGCTTCAATCATGCGCGAGACGAGGGCGAGTGTATGAAAGAAAAACCCCAGTCCGGCAATCACGAATGCCGACCGCGGCACTTCTTCTAAGCGACCGGAGAGCTGGCCGAGGAAAAAAATGGTTCCTACAAGATAGAACAGAAGGGTGACCTCGAAAAACACCACGTTCATCCCTTCCCATCTCCGCTGATTTTCAAGGAAATTCGCTTTCCTTTTGAAGGAGTACGCCTGGAGGCGGACAAGGAGATAATTATAGAGAGATGGAGAAAAAGGAGTCAAGCAAACCTGAGGCCGCTCGGATCTCCTCGTTACCCTCCGGCTCCTGCGGTCGCGCCCCCACAGATATTCAACGCCTGCCCTGTGATGCCTCCTGCGGCGGATGACGCCAGATAGACGGCCAGGTCTGCAACTTCGGACGCCTCAACCATGCGCTTGAAAGGGATCGCCTGGATGGCCTGTCGCCGGAATTCGTCGGGAGAGACTCCCAGCAAGGCAGCAGTTTCCTCAATACCTTGTTGGGCCATCGCCGTATTGACCCACGTGGGACAAATGGCATTCACGGTAATCCCTCGTCCCGCGACTTCGAGAGCGAGAGCCTTGGTGAAGCCGATGATGCCATGCTTAGCCGTGCAGTAGGCCGCGTAGCCCGGAACTCCGAACCGGCCGAGTACCGAGGACATATTGATGATGCGGCCATGTTCGCCATCCTTGATGAACCGCAGAACATGTTTCGAGCACAGATACGCCCCGGTCAAATTGGTCGCGAGAATGGCGATCCAGCGCGTGTCGTCCGGATTGTCGAGGGGCGTCCGCCCTGAGATCCCGGCATTGTTCACCAGAATATCGAGGCGGCCACAGCGGTTCGCGATCGTTTCCACGGTGCTTCGCACGGCTGTGGCATCGGTCACATCCATCTGGTTCGACATAAGATCGTAACCGGCTGACTTGGCCTGTGCGACCGCCGCCGTGAGGTGGGAAGCGTTTCGTGAGGCGATCGTCACCCGCGCCCCGGCGCGCAGAAACGCCTGTGCGATGGCAAGGCCGATCCCCGTCCCGCCTCCCGTCACAAGCGCCACCCGGTCCTTTAACACCACGCCGTTTTGTTCCATTCGATGCGTTAACGACAGAGCATATTCATGAGTGGGGGCGGTTATCTTACCACAGATACTAGCGCTTTCAGCCGATCGGCAACCTCGAAGACATCACCTTCCGTGCGGTGCGAATTTTGAAGGAGGTGGGCATCATCGCGGCCGAGGATACGCGTCATACCAAACAACTCTGCGCCCATTTCGGCATCGGCACGACGATCACCAGTTATCATGACTTCAATAAGGAAGAGAAAGCACCGGTCCTGCTTGAACGCCTGCAATCCGGCGCAAGCGTCGCCCTGGTCTCCGACGCCGGAACCCCCGTCGTCTCGGACCCGGGGTACTTTCTGATTACCCGCTCCATCGAAGCGGGCATCCCCATCGTCCCGGTTCCCGGCCCAACAGCCGTCCTGGCCGCGCTTGTCGGGTCAGGGCTGCCGACCGACGCATTCCGGTTCGAAGGGTTTCTGCCGAGAAAATCGGGCGCCCGCAACAAACGCATCGAGCGTTTTCGGGATGAGCATGCATCGCTGATCTTGTTTGAAAGTCCTCACCGTATTGAAAAGCTACTGATGGCGCTACGCGAGGGCTTAGGGAACCGCCGTGTCGCCCTCTGTCGAGAACTGACAAAACACTATGAAGAATACCGGCGAGGAACGATTGAAGAACTCTTACTGGATGTGCGGAAGCGGCCGCCGAAGGGAGAGATTACCGTAGTCGTGGAAGGCCAGCCACGGCGCAGGACATCTCGTCTCGAGGAGGAGGAGAGCAGCACCACAGATAATGAAGGTGGAGTCGATTATAGCGAGGCTTGAAAATGAAACCGGCGGAGGCCTTTCGACCACCGCCGGCTTTACTCTACTCGACCGCTAGTGAGCGTCGATACGATTACTTGTAGTCCGGAGGCGCTCCCTCATAGCATTGGAAACACTGTCCCCCGACTCCACCCATCACCGATGAATCCTTGCTCATGATGGCACGGTCGGTATCGGGATTGTTACCGGCGTTGTTGCTCAGTGGCGCTTCACGCAGCACCGCCATGCTGATCACGTATGGGTCGCCTTCCGGGACCTCCGACGCAAAAGCGCCCTGACCCATAATCCTGGTCTTACGGTATGCCTGCACTTCAACATCCGTACCGGTCCTGATGAGCTTGAGAGAATCCATGTTGGTTTTTTCGCTCAGCCGGACTGTCACCAATGCGCCGCCGCCGGTCTCAAGATAGATCTTTCCTCCGGGGATATCGATGCCCCAGATCCGTCCGTAAATCGTCTCCGGCTTTGCAAGCAAATCCCGCATCCAGCCATTGTCCAAGCCACCGCCCGGACCGCTGCCGATCCGCCCGGTGCCGCCGCCCGTATACCCCTCTTGCAGCACTTGGCGTTCTTGGGCCATCGCCGTACCAGCCACCATGATGGAGAAAAGACTAAATAAACCGATTGTGAACACTCTCATCATATGACCCACCTCCAAAAATGATAGGTTTAGAGTCCGGCGACGCATGAACGCCGCCACTTTTGCTCCGCACTTCTTTTCCAAATACTTCGCAAATAATTCGCAAATAATTATTGAAAGCCGGACGACACTATAGCCAAATATAACAAATTCTGTCAAGAAAAATGACCGCTCCCTCTAGGGCCAAATTCCAGCCAACGGCACTTCATAACATCACGCAGACGCTCACGTTTTTGGTGCCCGGGGGGAGGGTCGAACTCCCATGGTGTCGCCACCGGCGGATTTTGAGTCCGCTGCGTCTGCCATTTCGCCACCCGGGCACAGAAGCCAGGCGAAAAGTTTATACAGACCGCACCTCACACTGTCAATTCAGACCCGAGGGATCTCATCAACTTCCTTTTGAAAGAAAGCTTGTGCTAGAGTCGATGGAGTCTACGGAGGAATGTATTTATGGCGCTGGTTCAGTGCATACGGTGCGCAAATGCGGGTGAGGAAATCGTTGGGCCATTGTATTTAGGGAAGCTCGAAACCGAGATCAAGAAAAGCATCTGCGGGGCGTGTTGGGCTGAATGGGTCAAGATGCGCGTAATGGTCATTAATGAATATCAGGTGAACCTTGGGGATGAAAGCGGACGTGCGCTCGTGAAAGAGCAAATGCTCTCCTTCCTGAAACTGCCAAAGCCCCAGTCATGAGCTGAACACCAACCTCAGCCTACCTGAAAGCCCTTTTGTTTAACTCCAAAGTGTGTTGGAATGCCCGTTTCCAATTGACAAAGACGTGCTAAAATGATAGGTAAATAAAGATTTTTTAAGGGTTGATGCATGCTGACTCAGATGCAAGTTCGCGGGTTGATGTTTGACCCCTACACCAATGCCTACATCGTCATTCTCCGCGATGACGGGAACTCCGAGATGCTGCCTATCTGGGTCGGAAAGCCGGAGGCGAGCGCCATCAATTTTGCGATGGAAGGGGTGTCAACTCCCCGGCCGATGACTCACGACCTCATGAAAACCGTTCTGGACACTGCCGACGCCAAGATTATCAGCGTGGTTGTGACTGACCTTAAGGAAAATACGTACTTTGCAAAGATTCATCTCCTCTACGAAGATTCGGAATATTCCATCGATTCCAGACCGAGCGATGCGATCGCCCTCGCGCTGAGGACGAAAGCCCCGATTTTCGTCACCGATGACGTCATTCAGAAGCACAGCAATGAGGAAATGGACCGTTGGTTGGAGAATCTCAAACCTGAAGATTTCGGCAAGTACGATGCTTGACTCGTCCCTCTAACCTCGGCCTCTGCATCGCGCTCCTTATATTATGATGTTACCGAGATAAGAAGAGAAACGAAAAGTTCTCATGGATAGTAGTTTGGTAAAATTGACGGTGCAGGGAGTATGGACAGACGCCAGTCCGAATGCGGAGAGCCAAGTGGTCCTCTTGCAGGATGAAGCGAAGACGAACGTCCTTCCTATTTGGGTAGGCAGCGCCGAGGGTACCGCGATACGCATGGCGCTCGAAGGGATGATCCCTCCCCGGCCGCTCAGCCACGATCTGATCCGGAATCTCACGGAACACTTGGGATTGAAGGTGTCGAAAGTCGTCGTGACAGATGTGAGAAACAACACGTATTACGCGTCCATTTACCTGAGCAGCAAACAGTCCGACGTCACGGTCGATTCGCGTCCGAGCGATGCGATTGCGCTCGCGCTTCGGACGAAGAGCCCGATTTACGCCACCCGGGAGGTGCTGGACCGGCAGTCCCCCGAGACCGTCGATCCCTGGCTCAAAAATCTGGACACAAAAGGACTCGGCGGCAGCGCCTAGAGAGGGAGATGATGCGGACATTTTCAGCGAAGAAAGCGGACGTCACACGGAAATGGTATCTCGTGGACGCCAACGGCAAGACGCTCGGGCGTATGGCCACTGAGGTGGCGGTCCTCCTCCATGGCAAACATAAGCCCACGTTTACCCCGCACGTCGACACCGGCGATCATGTGGTCGTGGTCAATGCCGCCAAAATTGTGCTGACCGGAGATAAACCGAGAAAAAAAATCTACTACCGCCACTCCGGATATCCAGGTGGGCTGAAAGCCGAGAGTGCCGAAATCCTCCTCAAGCGGAACCCCGCCTCTCTTGTCGAACGCGCCATCAAGGGGATGCTGCCGAAGACTTCTCTTGGCAAGCAGATGGGCCGGAAGCTCCGCGTCTATGGCGGGCCGACGCATCCGCACAAGGCACAGCAACTCGAACCTCTGACGATCTGACTTTCATAGGAGCGCACGTTATGCCGACAGATACGACTTACGCCACGGGAAAACGCAAGCTTGCGATTTGCCGTGCGTGGCTTCAAACCGGTTCTGGCCGGATTACCGTCAATGGACGGTCGATCGAATCCTATTTCCCTCGAGCGACGCACCGCGCGATGGCCACGTATCCGCTCGAGGTCACCAATCTCCTTGATAAATTCAACGTCAATGCCACGATCTCAGGCGGCGGCACATCCGGACAAGCCGGCGCGCTGCGCCATGCCATCTCGAAGGGTTTGGTCACCATCGATCCCGCATTGCGGGATGTGGTCAAGAAGGAAGGCCTGTTGACCCGCGATTCCCGCACCAAGGAGCGCAAGAAGTACGGACAAAAGGGAGCCCGCCGGCGGTTCCAATTCTCAAAACGATAATCGGGGCACCTGGAGTATCAAGGGAAGGCCCCTCGGCCTTCCCTTTTTTTATGCGGAGCGGCAGCACTCATGACTAATGTAGCGATCATCGGCGCCAGCGGGTATGTCGGGGGCGAATTGCTGCGCCTGCTCTTGCACCACCCACACGTCAGGATCACGGCAGTCACGTCGGAGCAGTCGGCCGGAAAGCCCGTGCATACGCTGTTTCCGAACCTGCGTGGACACGATCTTTTTTTTGAAGCCTTGAATTCGGCGGAGGTCGCCGCGCGTGCGGACGTCATGTTCCTTGCGCTCCCCCATACGAAATCGGCGGAGCCGGCAGGCGTATTTTTAAACGCCGGCCGCAAGGTCATCGACCTCAGTGCGGACTTCCGCCTGAAAAACCGCGAAACGTATGAAACCTGGTACAAAACCGTTCATCCGTCCCCCGATCTTTTGGCAACCGCCGTCTACGGCCTGCCGGAGCAACATCGGGAACAGATTCGTGCAGCGACGCTGGTGGCGTCACCGGGCTGTTACCCAACGGCTGCGGTTCTCTCACTGCTGCCGCTCGCGACACGCGGCCTACTGGACGGACGAATCATCGTGGACGCAAAATCCGGTATTTCTGGTGCCGGCCGCAGCCCCGCGCTCCCGTATCATTTTCCTGAAGCGAACGAGTCTCTTGAAGCCTACCAACTCGGATCGCACCGGCATATCCCCGAGATCGAACAAGCGCTCGGGGTGGCGGTGATCTTTACGCCACATCTTGTCCCGATGACCAGAGGCATCTTCAGCACCGCATACGCGCAGCTCACAAAAACGCTGACGACGGACGAGTTGACCGCCCTCTATCGTGATTTCTATAAAGCGGAACCATTTGTGCGCGTCCTGGACGTGCAGCAGTCGCCCAATCCCCGTCACACGCGCGGGTCGAATTTTTGTGATGTCTCGGCCTTCTTCGACGAACGGAGCGGCATGGCCATCCTCATGGCCGCTCTCGACAATCTGGTGAAAGGTGCCGCAGGCCAGGCCATCCAAGCGTTCAATCTCATGCAGGGCCTGCCGGAGACCGCTGGGCTGGACGACACCGGACTCTATCCCTGATCGTCACTCATTCATATGACGCGATGCACATACTGACCGGAGGAATTACGGCCGTCCCTGGAATCCGGGCGGCCGGAATTGCCGCAGGCATCAAAAAAACGGATGTCCTGGACTTGGCGTTGATCGTGTCGGAGTGCGACGCCGTCGCCGCCGGCGTCTTCACTACCAACCAGGTGCCGGCGGCGCCGGTTCTGCTGGATCAGCGGCGGCTGCGCCGCGGCAAGAGCCGGGCCATTCTCGCCAACAGCGGCAACGCCAATGCCTGCACAGGCCGGCGGGGATACCGGGACGCCGTCGAAATGGCGGCACTGACGGCACGCGCGTTGGGACTCTCCCCCGAGGATGTGTTGATCGGGTCCACCGGAGTCATCGGCAAACCGCTTCCGATGGAGCGACTTCGAGCCGCTATCCCTGCATTGGCGGCCCGTCTTCATTCGGATGGAGGCGAGGATGCCGCGCGCGCCATCATGACCACCGATACGACCGTCAAGATGAGCGCTGCGCGCGCGACGATCGGAGGACGTCCCGTGACCGTAGGCGGCATCGCCAAAGGTTCCGGGATGATCCATCCCGATATGGCGACGATGCTGGCCTATGTCGCAACGGACGCGAAGTTGTCACGCACACAGCTTCAGAAGGCCTTGCGCCGAGCAACCAACCAGTCCTTCAACCGGTTGCCCGTAGACGGTGACACCAGTACCAACGACATGGCCATCTGCCTTGCGAATGGGCTCGCCGGAAACCGTCCCCTCTCTCCCGGCGGTCCCGATGCTCGACGCTTTCAGGGTCTGCTGGATCATGTGTGTCGTGAGCTGGCGAAGATGATCGCCTGGGATGGCGAGGGCGCCACAAAGTATGTGGAGCTTGTGGTCAAAGGCGCGCGAACGGAATCGGACGCGCTAAAGGTTGCCCAGACCATCGCCAATTCGAATCTTGTAAAAACCGCCTGGTTCGGGCAGGACGCCAATTGGGGCCGCATCATGGCCGCCATCGGACGGGCAGGCGTACGGATCAATCAGGAGCGCATCGGCATTACCTATGGCAATGTGCCGGTGGTGCGCCGCGGACTCGGGCTCGGGCCATCGGCGGAAGACCATGCCGGGGTGATCCTCAAGCAACGCGAGTTCGGTCTTACGGTAGACCTGGGTCTGGGAACCGGAAAGGCGCAAGTCTGGACGATGGATCTCTCGATGGACTATATCAAAATCAACGCCTCCTACCGATCCTGACGAACATTTGTCTTGCCAAATTCTTGTCTGGGATGCTACCTTTTCAAGGTTGTGCCAGTCTCAAAAGGAGACAGGCCTTCCAGCCCGCAACACTTCTAACAGCGGGAAATTAGGACAATCTCACGGCGTCCGCCTCGCGCGGACAAGTGTCGACGCCTAAGGAACTGACCATTCCTCCCGTCTTCACGATGACGGGTGCGCCGGCGAACGAAAGGGGGTGAGGGTATGGGGGCGATCACGATCAAGGAACTGTTGGAATCCGGCGTGCATTTTGGCCATCAAGCCAATCGCTGGAATCCGAAGATGAAACGCTATATCTTCGGCGAGCGCAACGGCATTTATATCATCGATTTGCAGCAGACGCTCGCGCGCTTCGAGGCCGCGTATGACTTCGTCCGACAGACCGTCGCCCAAGGCGAGTCGGTGCTGTTCGTCGGCACGAAACGGCAGGCGCGAGAGATCGTCGAGGAAGAGGCGAAACGCTGCCAGATGTTTTATGTTTCGGAACGCTGGCTCGGCGGCATGCTGACAAATTTCAATACGATCCGCAAAAGCATCGACAAACTGCGAAAAATCGAATCGTCCGCCGTGGACGGCACGTTCGATCGCCTGCCCAAGAAGGAAGTCGCACAACTCGAGAAGGAACGCATTCGGCTCGAGTGCTCCCTCGGGGGCATTAAAGGCATGAATAGCCTGCCCGGATGCATCTTCGTCGCGGACACCCGCGGAGACCGTCTCTCCATCCTGGAAGCCTCGCGACTCGGTATCCCCATCGTCGGGATTCTCGACACCAACTGCGACCCCGACGGCATCGAATACCTGATCCCCGGGAACGACGACGCCATCCGTTCGATCAAACTCATCACCTCCAAGATCGCCGACGCCGCTGTCGAAGGCTTGCACTTACGGTCACAACGAGCCGAGGAGGACAAGCCCGGCAGCATGACGACCGCCGAGATGCGGGATGTGCAGACCGCGGCAGCCGGGGTGTCATAGCCTAACGTTTTGTAATTTTAAGGAGCGCAACCGGTATGGCAGGCGATAGTGGGCGGGTCAAGGAACTTCGGCAGAAAACCGGCGCCGGCATCATGGACTGCAAACAGGCCCTGGTGGAGAGCGGCGACGACATCGGCAAGGCGGTCGACTGGCTGAGACAAAAAGGCCTGGCCTCAGCGGGCAAGAAGATGGGGCGCGTGACGAATGAAGGCGTCATCGCGTCATATATTCATGCCGGGAACAAGATCGGCGTGTTGGTCGAGGTCAATTGCGAGACTGACTTCGTCGCGCGGAACGAAGAGTTCCAGGCGCTCGTCCGGAACCTCACGTTGCAAATTGCCGCCTCCAAACCCTCCTATGTCCGGCGCGAGGACGTCCCCAAAGAGGTCGTCGAGAAAGAACTCGAGATCTACCGCGCGCAAGCCAAGGAGATGGGCAAACCGCCAGCTTCCTGGGAAAAGATTGCCGCCGGGAAACTGGAGAAGTTTTACCAGGATTCCTGCTTGCTGGAACAGTCGTTCATCAAGGATCCCAACCTCAAGGTCGCCGATATCCTGACGCAGAAAATTGCCACCATCGGAGAGAATATCGGCGTGCGTCGGTTCACCAGGTATCAACTCGGCGAAGAGGAATGAGCCGCCCGGCCTACAAGCGGGTGATCCTCAAAATCAGCGGAGAAGTCCTTGCCGGAGAGCAACCGTTCGGCATTGACCCGCGGATGATCGAGTACATGGCGAAGGAAATTGCCGAGGTCGTCACCATGGGCGTGGAGGTGGCCATCGTGATCGGCGGCGGGAACATTTTTCGTGGGATCAACGCCGCGGACAGCGGTATGGAACGCGCCTCCGCCGACTATATGGGCATGCTGGCGACGATGCTGAATGCCTTGGCGCTTCAGAACGCCCTCGAAAAACAAGGCGCTGCGACCCGCATCCAATCGGCGATCGAAATGCGGCAACTCGCCGAAGGCTATATCCGGCGCCGGGCGATCCGCCATCTCGAGAAAAAACGGGTCGTCATTTTTGCCGCCGGCACCGGCAATCCCTACTTCTCGACCGATACCGCCGCCGCTCTGCGGGGCATGGAAATCGGGGCCGAAGTCATCCTCAAAGGCACCAAGGTCGCCGGCATCTACGACGACGATCCGATGAAGAACCCGAACGCCAAAAAGTTCGACCGGTTGCCCTTCCTGTCCGTCCTGGATAAAAAATTGAAGGTGATGGACTCGACCGCGCTGTCCCTGTGCATGGATCATAATCTTCCGATCATCGTGTTCAACGTGAAGGAGAAGGGCAACATCAAGCGCGTCGTGCAGGGCGAGCACCTCGGAACATTGGTTCGGGACGAAGTCGGCCAGGCATAACCGCCCACCACGGGTGAGCCATGCGGGAAGCACTGAAAAGAAAGGCCACCGAGAAAATGGAGGGGCAGCTCGAACACCTGCGTCATGAATTCACGGGACTGCGGACCGGCCGTGCGTCCGTTTCCCTGCTGGACCAGATCAAGGTGGATTATTACGGCACGCCCACCCCGCTCAAGCAAGTCGCCACATTGGCCACGCCCGAAAGTCGCCTGATTACGGTTCAGCCTTTCGAACCCCGTCTCCTCAAGGACATCGAAAAAGCCATCATGGCCTCTGACCTGGGTCTGACACCTGCCTCGGACGGGAAGGTCATCCGGTTGCCGCTTCCCCCGCTGACCGAGGAGCGACGAAAGGATTTGGCGAAGATCGCGAAACGCCTCGCGGAGGAGGTGCGCGTCCATATCCGCAACATCCGCCGAGACGTGCTCGACGAAGTGAAAAAACTTCAGAAGGATTCGAAGGTCACCGAGGATGAGGCAAAGAAATCACACGACGAGATCCAAAAGCTGACCGACGGCTATATTCAGAAGGTGGATGACGTCCTGAAGAAAAAGGAGGCGGAGATCACCGAAATTTGAGTCCCACCGTCGCCGAGATCCACCTGTCCGCCCTCCGCCACAATCTCACTGAAGTCATGCATCGCGTCGGGACGGCCGCCGTTCTGGCTGTGGTGAAAGCCAACGCCTACGGGCATGGCGCCATCCACGTGTCGAAGACTCTCCTCGCCGCCGGCGTGCGTCGCCTTGGTGTGGCCACGGTCGCCGAGGGGATGGAACTGCGCGAGGCCGGCATCAACGCGCCGGTCCTAGTCATGGGCGGCGTCTTTCCTGAAGAACTCCCCAACCTGCTCGAACACCATCTGACGCCCGTGCTGCCATCGCTCGACGCGGTGCGCGCCCTGGCGTCTGCCGTCAACCAGCGATCCGCGCCGCTCCCCGTCCACCTCAAGGTCGATACCGGCATGCGGCGTCTCGGCCTGTCGCCCGAGGAAGTGCGTGAACTGTTCGGGTCCGTTTGGCCCCGTGCGCTGCATCTGGAGGGTGTGATGAGTCACCTCGCATCGGCGGACGACGAGGATACCGATGCGACGGAACGACAGCTGAAGATGTTCCGCGAGCTGCTCGACGACCTCAAGCTCCTCGGGACCTCCGTTCCAATCGCCCATGTCGCCAACAGCGCCGGCATCCTCCGCTTTTCCGGAAGCCACTTCGACATGGTACGCCCCGGACTGATGCTCTATGGATACAGCCCCAGCCAGCTGTGCACTCCGGATCTCCATCCGGTCCTTGCCTGGAAAACGCGCGTCGTGCAAATCAAAGCGGTCGGGGCCGGCCAACCCGTCAGCTATGGCGGGACATTCGTGACTGCCCGCCCCACCAAATTGGCGATTCTCCCTGTCGGCTATGCGGACGGCTATCATCGCGCGCTCTCGAACTGCGGCCGCGTGCTCATCGGCGGACAACCGGCGCCCGTCGTCGGACGCGTCTGCATGGATTTGACGATGGTGGATGTCACCGACCATCCTCCGGTCCATCCCGGCGATGAGGTGGTCCTCCTGGGACGGCAGGGCACAGCGACAATCACCGCAGACGATCTTGCCGCCTGCCTGAATACCATCAGCTATGAAGTCCTAAGCGGCATCGGCCGCCGTGTCGTACGAGTCTATCGCGAAGACTGACCCCCCGCCTCTCGGGCCGGCTCAGAGGGCGCTTGCCGGTCCCCGTAAAACCCAGTATAGTACGCAACTTTCCGGCCAAGAACCCAGGATGCTCCACGAGTGGCGCGCATAGAAGACCGCCTCAAAGGCTATGTCTTCACGGTCCAGGAATTCGCCCGTCTCTGCGCCATCGCCATTGCGGGCATCTTTCGAAAACCGACATACGTCCAAGAGACGTTCTACTACATGGACCAGATCGGGGTCGGATCGCTCTTTATTCTCATCCTGACCGGACTCTTTACCGGGATGGTCCTGACCCTTCAGGGGGCCATTCAACTTCAACCCTACGGCGCGGTGCCGTATGTGTCGAGATTGATCAGCACGTCCGTGGTTCGCGAACTTGGGCCGGTGCTGGCCGCCCTGATGATCGCCGGCCGCGTCGGCTCAGGCATCGCCTCCGAGCTGGCGTCCATGCAGGTGACCGAGCAGATCGATGCCTTGCGAGCAGAGGGCACGGATCCGATCAAAAAATTGGTGACGACCCGCTTGCTCGCCACGCTTCTGATGGTGCCGGTCCTCACCGTCATCACGAACGGGATCGCCATCTTCGGAGGGTACGTGATTGCGCGGTTCTACCTCAGCATCGACTCGTTCTTCTATTGGACATGGGCATTCGAAGCCCTGCGCCCGATGGATCTCGTCTATGGGCTCATCAAGCCGGTCGTATTCGGGTTCATCATCTGCATGGTAGGATGCTATGCCGGCCTGAACACGGAGGGGGGAACCGTCGGTGTAGGCCGATCGAAGACGCAAGCCATGGTCACCTCGTCCATTTTGATTCTCATGTCCGATTTTTTTATGACCAAGCTCTTTATCTTTTTGGGATGAGCCGGCGTGATTGACTTCAGACACGTGTCATTGCGCTTCGACGAGGGTCTGGTACTCACGGACATGTCCTTCACGGTGGTGCCCGGCGAGACGCTCGTGATTCTCGGGCCCAGCGGCTGCGGGAAGACGACGATCCTCCGCCTGCTTCTCGGTCTCATCCATCCGGAGTCCGGCTCGATCGTCATCGACGGACGAGACATCGTGGGACTCCGAGAGCGTGAGATGGGACAGGTCCGCAGAACCATGGCCCTGGTCTTCCAAGGGGCCGCTCTGTTCGACTCGCTCACGGTTCGCGAGAACGTGGGTTATCGCCTCTGGGAAGAAGGCCTCCAGACGGATGAATTCATCGACCAGCGGGTGGACGAGAGCCTCCGCTTCGTCGGCCTGCACGATGTTTCCGAGCATATGCCGGCGGAACTGAGCGGCGGCATGAAAAAACGGGTCGCCATCGCGAGGGCCTTGGCTTCTACCCCCCGAGTCATTCTGTATGACGAACCGACGGCCGGTCTGGATCCGATCAATACCCATATCATCAACGAGTTGATCTGCCGTTTGCATACGAAGGAAGCCGTGACGCAAGTCGTGGTCACTCATGATATCGACACCGCGTACAGAGTGGCCAACCACCTCATCATGCTGCATCGTGGCGAGAAAATCTTCGACGGCACGGTGGAGGAGCTCAAGGCTTCCGATGATCTACACGTTCGCGCCTTTCTATCCCCAGGTGGCGTGCTGTCCACACCCCGATGTTTTCCTACCAAGGACGGCGGCTATCAGGTCATCGACGACTGACAGTCAGGGAGGGCCGCTTCGATGATGCGACGTACTCAGAACAGATGGTCCCAGCTCAAGGTCGGTCTCGTGCTCCTGATCGCGCTAGGAGGGCTCCTCGTCGCCGTCATGAATCTGGACGAAGGCGTGGGAATCTTCACGCCGCGCGCGATGCTCCGCGCGCACCTCGACGACAGCCAGGGGCTGAAGGTCGGCGCCCCGGTGCGCATGAACGGCGTGGACGTCGGCAACGTCAAACGCATTGCCATCGAAGGCGGACAGGGCAAGGTGGCGGTGCACTTCACCGTCAACCGCGACGTCCGCCCGCTTCTCCACGGAGATGCCAGCGTCCTGATTCGCTCCATGGGCCTGCTCGGAGACAAGTATTTGGAAATCCTTCCGGGTTCCCCGCAGCAGCCTCTCCTGCCTGAGCAGGCCATCCTCACCGGCCGCAGCGAAGCGGACTTGACCGACGCCGCCGGCAATGCGTCGGCCACGCTCCTGACGGTGAATCAAACCTTGAAGGATCTCCAAGGCATTCTCACGAGCCTCAAGGAAGGACGCGGCACCGCCGGAAAGCTTGTGAACGACCCTGCGCTCTACGATCAGACCCGAACCCTGCTGCAGAAAGTGGAGAAAGTGTCCGAGCAGACGACGGTATTACTGGCCAAGGTCGAACGAGGAGAAGGCTCGCTCGGCAAATTGCTCACCGACCGTGGGTTCTACGATCGCGCGTATGCGGCGGCCGATGAGCTTCAGAAACTGAGCACGGAGCTCAACCGCTCGGACGGAAGCCTGGGGCGGCTGGCGCGCGATCCGGCGCTGTACCAGCGTTTGGAAGGACTGACCAGCAAAGGCGAAACGTTGGTGGGCAAAATCGAGCGCGGCGACGGCACGTTGGGGAAACTCGTCACACAGGATGCGCTCTATCAGCGGGCTGATAAGATCCTGAACGACATGGAGGCCTTGCTGGCCGACGTCAAGAAGAATCCGACGAAGTACTTTAAGTTTTCAGTCTTTTAGATGAAGAATACCGGAATGACCCGTTGCATTCGCGCGGGTGACGCCGTATGGGACCCGAGCGGAGCGGAAGAGCGTACAGCCGAGTCTGCGGGGCTGCGACGGCGAAACGATCTGAGCACGTTCGGGAGATGCGGGGGCAGGACCCGCGCAAAGAGCAACGGGTTCCCCGTGACTCGGCGACAGGACCCGTCAAGTCTTTAGTTTCCTTCCCAGGCGCTTCTCCACGCTCGCCACTTTTCCATAGAGCCGCCCCTTAGCGCCCTTGCGATAATCCACCTTGATCGAGCATGAAATCCGCCCGCAGTCCTTTTTCATCCGTTCATAGCACTGCTTCACCACGCCGAACACCTCATCCCAGTCCCCTTCCAGCACCGTACCCATGGGATTGAGCCGATAGGCGACGCCGCTCTTGTCCACGATATCGAGGGAACGCGAGACGAATTTCCCGACACTCTCGCCCTTGCCGAGCGGCGACATGCTGAACTCCAACAGAACCATGCGAGGTCCCTTTCTTGGTTTTGACGTTGATCGACTCAGTTCTGCGTCTT
>VBOG01000040.1:1005-5811 GCA_005877815.1 Nitrospirota bacterium | reverse complement strand
CTGGCCTTAATCTCAAACCTTTCAGCAATAACACATGTTGTAACCTTGTGGTCGGGATAATCAAGATTCAAATGTGACGCAGGATCAATCAAACCAGACATTGATTCTATTCTACCGGCCAAAATCACCACATGTCTTACCTTTGTAGGATCAGTTATGACCAAGTTTTCATCAACATTAGATTCTTCAACACAGTGCCGAACCAACATTTTCTCAAATCATCTCCTTGTCTCTGATAGAGCCTGTTGGCTAAGGTCTTCAGCTGCAAGGTTTCTATCAATTCGCAAAACAGATTTAGCAATCTCTCCAGCAGCTTCAAGAGCCATGGTCTTTACCAACAATGGATCAAGCACACCCAACTTCCACATGTCTACTGGATCACCTGAATCGATATCTATACCAAAGGTATCAGGAGAAGCCTTTGCCGCCATGACTTTTTCGAGTCCATTGAAACCAGCATTTGTGAGTATTTGACGCATGATGCTCTCAAGAGCTGACGTGACAACATCAAGAGCAACCTGTTCCAGGCCCTTCAACCTTAGGTTTTTTACCTTCTCGATAACATGCAATTCTGCAGCCCCTCCACCAGCAACAACACCCTTATTCAGGGCTGCTTCTGCAGCATTTACCCCGTCTATGGCAGCCCTCCACCTCTCAAGAGATGTTTCCTTAGTGGTGCCAGAAACTATCATTGTAGCCATACTCCCGCTCGACCCATTATCTATGTAAATTACTCCATTATCCTCATCTTCGTAGATATGATCTGCTTTGCCTAAAATATCTGATTTTTTCAGATCGTCCATCATCCTAACAGGCTTAGCACGAGTATAACGGGATAAGTATTCTATCTCTTCTATAGATATACGGACAGCAAACACTTTGTTCGCTACAAGTAGGTTTTCTATAACCTGATCTACCTCACCAGATGCTATCAAAATAGCGTTCGCACCGGTTGACAACAGGGAGTTAACTATGTCCTTTGACTTTGCAACCCTGTCATTTTCCATACTCAGAATATCTTCGTACTTGCTATTTTCCTTCACCCAAGCTTCTTTGACAGGCTTCAAATCCAATCTCGCGATCATAACCCTTGCATCCTTAATCTCCAAAGGCATTTCAGGATCCATCCTTTTTCTCTCGAGAACTATACCGTTGACTATTCTATCTTCCATGGTCGTCCTTCGAAGAACCGTTATCGTCTTATCAAAGTCGTACGAGCCATTATACAATGCATTCTTTCCAACAGATCTCAGGGCCGTAATCACAAGCATAGACAGCTTATGTCCGTCTAGCTTTGATGACAAAGATGTCTTGACTACCTGTTCTAGCGCAATCTCATTAAGAGAGATCTTCTTTGCTTCTTTTTCCAGCAACTGACAAGCTTCTTTGACCCCGCCTTCTATTCCTTCGACAACTTTTGTTGGATGAACTCCAAGTTCCTTTACAAGCCTTTTGCCCTCCTTTATCATTTCCGCTGCCATGACGACAGCCGTTGTCGTTCCATCACCAACCAATTGCTCCTGTCTCTCTGCTATCTCTACAATCATTCTTGAAACTGGGTGTATTGCCCGCAGAGAAAGCAAAATTGTTACGCCATCATTTGATATATGCCTGTTCATAGCTTGATCTATCAGAAGCTTATCCAATCCCTTAGGACCCAAAGTTGTTCTTACAGTATCTGCAACTGCCATCACTGCATTGGAATTGGATTCCAAGGCGTTGAACTCTACGTTCTCTGCCATGGGTCTCCATACACCGTAATTAGGATTTGACATTAGATACCACTCTATATTTTGTAGACATTATAGACAAAAATAAAGGTATATGATATTACCAAAAAAAAGAAAGGAGTTTAGCTTGTAGTCCTTTAGCCGCTCTACCTCTATCACTGCCTAAGCCATAAAGTACCTTTGTGCTAAAGAGAGTTCTTTTGCTGGATCGACAGTTGCAATTTTTCCATCCAAGGCTACCTCGTATGTCTCTGGATCTATTTTTATCTCTGGAGTCTTGTCGTTCCACATCATATCCTTCTTACTAATATTCCTGCAATCCTTCACTGGCAAAATTACTTTCTCAAGCCCGAGTTTTTGTGGTACTTCTAGCCGAACGGCTGCCTTCGATGTAAATGTAAAGCAAGTCTTCTTAACTGCCTTTCCTAGTGCTCCAAACATTGGCCTGTAGAAGACTGGTTCAGGGGTTGGGAGTGAAGCATTGGGATCTCCCATAATTGACCATGTTATGAATCCTCCTTTGAACACCATCTTTGGTTTTGCAGGGAAGAATGTCTCCGGATACATCACAATGTCAGCGTATTTGCCAACTTCTAGCGAACCAAGATAGTCCGCTACACCATGTGTTATTGCGGGATTTATAGTCGTTTTTGCAATGTACCTCCTTGCTCTGAAATTATCATTATCTCCAGTTTCCTCTTTCAGTCTGCCCTTCATCTTTTTCATTTTCCCATCGCTTCGCTATCAGACGAATACATGCTCAATACACCCTCATCATGTAACACATCTTCGGCAGCAATGGTTTCAGCCCTTTTTCTGGACTCTGCAAAATGGACATCCTCAGCCACAGCGGGATTCAAATGGTGACAGAACATCAACATGTCCAAGTGTTCGTCTAATGTATTTACTGTATATGGTCTAGTCGGGTTTGTTGAAGAAGGTAGTGCGAATTGTTCACCGGCAATCTTCATGATATCAGGTGCGTGACCACCGCCGGCGCCTTCAGTATGATAACTGTGTACTGTTCTTCCATCGATTGCATTTATCGTGTCCTCAACATACGCGCATTCATTAATGGAATCTGTATGAATGGCGACCTGAGTGTCGGTTGCATCCGCTGCCTTCAAAGATGCATCTAAAACTGCAGCTGTAGTACCCCAGTCTTCATGATCTTTGAGACCACATGCCCCTGCTTCTATCTGTTCTATTAGTGGCGCCAAAGACGGATGAGAGTCATTGCCTTTTCCCAAGAACCCATAGTTCATCGGTATAGAATCCATAATTCATCGGTATATCCTCCACACTTTCCATCATTCTACTCATGTTAAAGACGCCCGGAGTGCATGTCGTGGCACAAGTTCCATCCGCTGGACCAGTTCCGCCTCCTATCATATTGCAGATACCGCCACTGATGGCATCGACGTATTGCTGCGGGGATATCATGTGTATGTGAGTATCAAAGTGTCCTGGTGTGCAGATAGTATGCTCACCTGCCGTAGCTTCTGTGCATGCGGAAAAAACCATATTGCGATTCACTTTGTCCATCGTATAGGGATTACCTGCTTTTCCAATTCCAGCAACTTTGCCGTCTTTTATTCCGATGTCGGCTTTCACTATTCCAAGTACCGGATCGACAACAATGGCATTTGTAATTAGGAAGTCAAGAGCTCCATTTGCATTTGTAACGCCTGGTGTCTGTGCTAATCCATCTCTTAATGTCTTTCCTCCACCGAAGACACATTCATCCCCTGGCGTTATCAGGTCTTTCTCCACCTCTATGAGAAGGTCGGAGTCTCCAACCCTTACTTTGTCCCCGGTTGTTGCGCCATACAAATCAGTGTATTGCTTTCGGGTTAATTTAAGAACCATTTCTATCCTCTCTCCTTATGCTCCCTTATAGCCCTGCCTCTTGGCTCCCATTGTTAAAGCGTTGAATCCGTAAATAATCCGCGTGCCCCCTAATTCACAGAGCTCTACTTCTTTCGAATCTCCTGGTTCAAATCTTATCGAAGTTCCAGCCGGAATATTCAATCTGTAACCATATGCTTTCTGCCTTGGGAAGTCTAGTGCTTTATTTACTTCAAAGAAGTGAGTATGCGAACCTATCTGACAAGGTCTGTCACCAGTGTTTTTGACAGTAATCTTTTCAGTCTTTCTATTTTCGTTGCAGATGACTGGGTTTGCTGAGAGTATATATTCCCCCGGTATCAATTTGCTACTAGCCTCCTTTCCGGTTGGTTTTTTTTTGTAGCTTTAGTTTTTGTTCTTGTTTTTATTTTCGTTTTTGACTTACTAACCATTGATTTCATCACCTATTGAACCGGGTCATGCACGGTCACTAGTTTCGTGCCATCAGGAAATGTAACCTCTACTTGGACGGTGTGTATCATATCTTGTACCCCAGGCATAACGTCAGCCTTCTTCAAAATTTCCCTCGCCGATTTCATTAGTCCGGCTACGCTCTTGCCTTCTCGAGCTCCTTCTACAACATGATTTGCTATGTATGCAATTGATTCAGGATAATTCAGTTTTATTCCCTTCTTTTTTCGTTCTTCTGCTATTTTTGCAGCTGTCCAAATCATCATCTTATCGATTTCTCTCGGTGCTAACATCAATTTCTCGTTTACCTCAAGCTATAGTAAAACCCTGAATTATTTAAACTTCAACATATTGAACCACATAAAGGTAATTTTCGTCAATTTTTAGTTTATATTCCTTCCACTGCCTTCGTTGCGAAGAAGGAGCCGACGTCGGCTAAGTAATTATCCTAAAGCAGTTAGGTTTAATGGAAGTACAACACTCAGCCAAAGACGCATTTCATCAAAACTCCCGTTCTTACTCACTGGGATCGCAAAATTGTATGTTTTGTTTGAGGTCTTGATTGTAAGAAAGTTTGCCTTTATCATAGTCCCGACCATATTGCGCACGGTCGTCTCTCTTCCTTTCCTCACAACAAACTCCTTTATGTCAGAATACCAAATGTAGAAATTGGAAAAACTTCTCGTTAAAACTTCTTCTGGAACAATCAGCGCTTGTTTTTTTGTATCAGATTGATTCAAAACGCTCCATTTTTTTG
>VBOG01000040.1:431-992 GCA_005877815.1 Nitrospirota bacterium | reverse complement strand
CGATTCCAGCAATATAACCTAAATCTGCAAACTTTCTGATAAAATTTTTCTTACTAACTATGATGCGAGTGGTGGTAAAGTCAAGAAAGCAGTTCTTCCCCCAACCGCCTTTATCTTCGGAACTCAATCTAAGAATGATCTCTTCCATATTGTTCTTTTTGCACCATTCAATGAAAGCTCGAATTTTTTCAGGGTTGGACTTGTCCGATATTGTGTCCTTTGAGAATTTTAGAAACTGTTCAAACTCGATAGGTGTCATCTATACGCAAATAAATTTTCTTGTTAATTCGTATGTAAAGATATATGCGATTAAAGTGTTTAAGAAGAGCAGAAAGGATCGTGGAAAATAACTATTCTCAATCTACCCCCCAGGGGGTCGCGACCATCCAATTCCAGCTGGAATATTACCGAAACTAGATATTGCGAGCATGAATGTGAATGCGGTGAATACAAAAGGCCCGGTTAGTGCAGGGAGTCCCCAAAGTCCGAAAAATCTTTGAAGAGCTGGCATTACTACAACGGAGCAGGCAACTGTGGCGAGTACGGCCATAAGAAATGTCT
>VBOG01000040.1:0-423 GCA_005877815.1 Nitrospirota bacterium | reverse complement strand
CAGGGGAAGGAAGCTAGTAAGAGCTATCATTACCAGTACCTGATTAAAACCATGCAACCCAATTCTTATCTCTACTGTGGGCAATTTATTGAGAATTGCCAAGGCTGCCCCTATTCCAGAACCTATAAGCGCCATAGCTCCACCCAGATACAAAAGAGACAACGCATTCCATCCAGCTGTATATGCATTAGTCCACCACGGTCTCATTTGTGGAGAAGCTCCAGTAATGATAGGTGCGATTTCAAATGAGAGGGTCAGTCCTACTACCCAGAAAATACCTGTCTTCCAGTTCTCGACGAAAGTGACCTGCGATACACCCTTTAATGTAGCAATAATAAACTCCTTTGCTGTCCATTTAAATTGCTGAACGACCACCTGGACGGGATTGCTGCTTCCTGAGATCAATTCCTCTTTTGGTTCTAG
>VBOG01000043.1 GCA_005877815.1 Nitrospirota bacterium | reverse complement strand
CTTGGTAATGCTGTCGCTGACCGTGCCGCTCGTGGCGTTGTAGTTGCTGTTGCCCGCAAACGTCCATGCGTCCGTCGCGTACGTCCCCGCGTTGGTGTGCGTCGTGCCGCTCAGGTCGAGCAGGCTCGTCAGGCTCACCGGCGTCGGGCTCTCCACGCCGCTGGCCGTCCCCGTCGCCGTGTGCGCCACCCCGTTATACGTCACGCTGTAGGGCGTCACTACGATCACCGCATTCGCCTTGGTAACGTTGATGAGAACGTCTTTGGTGGGGTTGTTGTAATTTGTCGTATCGGTTGGTGAGAAGGCCACGTGCAAGGTCTGGCCAGCACCGGCGTTCAGGATGGCCCCCGCCGCCGGCGTGTACACAAAGCTGCCCGGCACAGAGGCCGTGGCGTTGAGTTGCGTGCCGCTAAGCGCCGTCCCATACGTGATGTCCGCCGGGTTCGCCCATGTGATCATTGGCGTCGCCTTCGTCACTGTGAGCGACAACGTGCCGCTCGTGCTGCTCAGATAACTCGGGCCGCTGATCGTCGCAGCCACAAAGGATGCTTGAACGTTGTGGCCGCTGACCGAAAGCGACGAGGGGTTATAGGTGGTAAAGGTTGCAACACCAGAACCATTGGTGATTCCAGAACCCGCAGCGACTCCGTCCACCGTGAAATTCACGGTTGCCCCAACGACAGCCGCTCCGCCGGTCGTCCGCGTCAACGTCGCAGTGAATGTCACTGGACCGGTCGAACCATACGAAACCGAGTTTGGGCTAACGCTGTTGAGCGCCAGCGTCGTGGCCACGTTCGGCACCGTCAGCGTGCCGGAATCAACGCTTGCCAAGCCTGCCAACGTTGCATGGATCGCTGCCGAGCCCGCCGCGTTACCCGTAAATACCGCACTCCTCTTGTTACCGGCGGGATTGAGATCGCCGGCCACGACGCCGCCCGTGATGCTCACGAGCGACCAATCGCTCATGCTCGCGAGAGCAACATTGTCGATAAAGTTGTCGCCGGCATCGCGCCGGATCGAAAAGACCGTGATCGAGCTGCCCGACGTTACACTCTGCGGGGGCACAACTATTCCGCTCCCATCAACCGCGGTTTCCACTCGCAGCTTAGCCGCTGCACCGACCGTGATATTGAATGCGCTGCTGGTGGTACCGGTCAGGCCGCTACTGTTCGCGGTCAATGTGTACCCCGTTCCTACCTTATTGATTGACAGGTTGTTGAAGGTCGCCACACCGTTGACGGCATTTTGGGTCACCGTGCCGGCAAGCGTGCCGCCGCCGGGGTTGCTCCCGATTGCCACTGTAATTGGAGCAGAACTACTCGTGACGACGTTGTTGTTGGCGTCGAGTACTTGCACTGTCACCGCTGGGCTTATTACAGCAGTGCTGACAGCGTTCGTCGGCTGCGGCACAAACGCGACGTGATTCGCGGCACCAAGCACGATAAGCGATGTTACTACGTTGCTCGTTGCAGTGCCGGATTGGCAAGTACCGCCACCATTCCCCGCGGTGACTGTAAATGCGTATGTCAGCGGTGCTGTCGCGGCTGACGTGACGATTTTTAGCGTCGATGTCGCATCACCGCCGGTGCTCGTGAGCGACGCAGGAGTAAAGGTCGCCGTCCAGCCCGCGGGCACGGCCGGCGAAATACTGAGAGGCGACGTACAAGAATTGCCGTTGCCGTTAAAGTTTACCGTCACAGTGTAATTCACCGTGGAGGCCGTACCGGCATTGACCGACGCGGTGGTCGGATTCAAAGTCACGGTATTCGGCTTCGCGTCCGTAAACTTCGCCTGAGCCGTCCAGTTCGAGACGGGTCCGGAGGCCGTCGCGAGGAACGTCATATTAAGGTCACCTAGATCGGTTTGGAATGCGTCGAAGCTGAAGGCGCCCGTCGCATCGGCCGTGATAGTCATGGTCAGATCAGGGTCACCGTTGTTCTCATGAACAAGGATGTCGATCATCTCGTTGGGCTGCCAACCCTCGCCAATCATTCTTACTGTGTAGCCAGGCGGATAGTCCTGCTTGTCGGTACGCAAAGTCGGATAGGAGAAGAGCTCCGAAGAAGCGAGCGCGAGGTCATTTGCGCCTTGCCCGCCGCTCGCGAGCATGCCTCCGGTATAGGGAACCCCAAAAAAGTTCGAACCAAATAACTGGCGACCGACGGCCGGAGAGCCGACCGCAAGGAATGCTTGACTCACAGGATCGTAGACTTCCGCAGTGGTGACGAGTTGTCCGCCATTGGTGCCGCCCACGATCAACACGCGGCCATTGTCCTGCAGTTGCGCGCCGGTGTGTCCACTCCGCGGAATGCTCATCGTCGCGGTGACGAGAGAAAACGCGTTCGCGGTCGGGGTATAGATTTCAGCGGAATTCAGATTTTGCCCCAGCGCGTTTTTTCCGCCCGCGACCAATACGGTGCCGTCGAGCAAGAGTGCCGCGCTGTGGCCGCTACGCGTCATGATCAGTGAGCCGGTCGGAGCCATCGTTCCAGTGTCGCCGTTGGTTCCATCATCCAGTAATGTCGCCGTGTGACGCTGACGTGCGACGCTAAGGGAAATGGGACTGAGAGAGAACCCCGCGGCAAGCGAGTCATAGATCTCAATCGTCGAAAGAGCAATGGAGCCGTCAGTGCCGCCGGCGATGATCACGCGGCCGTCTTTTAACGAAGTGGCCGTGTGCTCGCTTCTCGGCACGGAGAGGATGACAGGTCCCGCAAAGGTATTGGACGCCGTGTCAAAGACTTGGGCGTAGGGAATGGGCGTGCCGGATTCCGCTTTGCCGCCGACGATCAGTACATTCCCATTGAGGAGCAATGTTGCGGTATGGCCGGATACCGGGACAGGCAGATTCGTCGGGACGAGGCTGTAGAGGCCCGTCGCGGGATCGTACAATTCGGCGGTCGGCATCGCCTGGCCGTTGACGTCTTTGCCGCCCACAATGAGAACCTTGCCGTTTGCCAGTACTGTGGCTGTGTGGCCGGTTCGAGCCTGACTCAAATTCCCTTTTGGCGACCAGGTTCCGGGAGGCTGCGCCGACAGAGGCACCGCGCAAAGCAACATCATGACGAGGAGAACTGAGCGCGTGACCAGCGCGGAAACATGGTCTACTCATGGCAAAGTCTCCTTTTGGGCCAAGTACAACCTAGAGCGCAATACATATGCCAAATGAGCTAAGTGTTTATTCTAAAACATGTTTCTATAAGGTCCTTCTGACGTAGAGATACGAGGGTCGTCAATAAAGCTGACACCTTAAGAATGGTGAAATACGCCACTTTCGTGGGGTTTAACGAGATGAACGAATAACTTCTACGAAACGTGCCTAAAACATGTCAATGGAATTTTCATGGAGTACGTATTTAAACTATGTATTATTGCTTGAGTGGATTGATGGTGGTGTATTAACTCGCATTAAATGTCTGGAAAGTGCATGAGTTGTCAATAATCGTCTTGTCATTTAAGGCAAGACAGAGAAGATGTACATTACGTATTAGTTCGTACACATTCGACGCATTGGCGCAGGCGAAAAGCGGACGAGTGGCGGGGAAGAGGCAGGACCTATCGGTTATTCACACGCTTCAGCGGCATCGAGAGCAGATTGGGCTTCGGGTAATGGAACACGAATAAACCGTCCGCACTTTTCTATAAACAAGACCGCCGGGGATGGGGAACGCGGCTGGGTTACGACCGGCTCCTCTCTCTGGGCGGACGTCTCTGGAATAGCAACGGTGACATTGGAATCTCCATCGAAGCCCAAGAACGGTACGAACAACCGGTGTGGGCCTACAAAGGTCCTGAAATGGGGCTTCGACTCAAGGGCAGTCGGGTTCTGCCTGTTTGAAACATGGCCGCCAGACGCATGATGACCTGAGAAGCGTGAATGCCCGCCAGTTCGCGTCTGCACAGAGGCAGGCTGATCTGCAGCGAAAGCGGCCGTCACGGCCGGACTAAATGCAATCGCCACCAGCCCTGAAAGACACGTCATACGGACGACAGCAAGGGAACCATGGTGAATGACAGCCATGGCTTATTGTACAACGAATCGAGGATCGAGGCTAAGGGCAAGTGGGTTGCTTGTGGCCGTTTACCTGTGACCCATTGCTACGCAGGCTGCCTTGAGCCTTGAGCAAATTCTCATTGGCCTGCTGATAATAGGCCGGACTCAGTTCAATGGCTTTCTGAAAGCAGACCGTGGCTCTCTCATTCAGACCTTCTTCCAGAAAGGCCACTCCCAGATTGTTATAAGCCTTGGCGGGAGTGCCTGTCTTTCGAAAGGCCTCCCATGCATCTTGATAACGTCCGACCTTGTCCAATGCGAGAGCAAGATTGTTATAGATACGAGGGTCCGTTCCGCCCAACTGGACGGCTTGATCAAACTCGGCAATGGCTTTCTCATATTCCTTGTTTGTGAGGTACCACAGCCCGAGATTGTTGCGTAGCCCCGGATCTTTGGGCCGCAAGCTGACCGCCGTCTCATATTCGGCAATCGCGTCTTGCCGGCGCTTCTGATGGTCGTAAATCAGCCCCAAGAAGTTTCTGGACTTCCAGCGGCCGGCATCGACGGCCAGCGCCTTTCGGAAATGCTTTTCAGCGGACTCATAGTCTCCTGACTGCAGGTACGCTTCAGCCAGTCCCTCATGTGCGGCGCCATTTCCAGGATCCAGTTTCAGAATTTCTTGAAACTGCGCTTGGGCATCTTCGAGTAATCCCTTTCGCAAGAAGAGAACCGCTAATTTATGACGCAAGCTTGCTTTGGGCGCGTCGGAACTCAACCCCTTGTTGTACTGCGTGAAGGCCATCGTCACATTGCCCTGTTGGATGTAGTTGTCCCCGAGCTGCTCATATTCAGCGGCCGTCATTTCAGGCAGGTTCGGCATGAGGTTTTCATCGACCGGCGTTCCTGTTCGTTGGCGGTCGAGAATCTCCTTGTAGTTCCCGGTATACCCGCCGATCTTGTCTTTATTCGTTGAACAGCCTGGCAGGATGATTAATACGAACATCAAACCAGCAAGAAGTTGCCTCACGTGAGTACGTTGCGTCTCGTTACACCATCCCAGATCCATTTAGTTGCCTCCTTTGAGTGTCGGCATCAGTGTCTGCATGATACGGAGTGCGGCGGGACCGATAATCACGATAAACAGGCTGGGCAGAATGAAGAACATCAAGGGGAATAATAATTTAACAGGAAGCTTCGCCGCCTCTTCCTCGGCTTTATGTTGTCGCATCTTCCGCATGGACTCAGAAAGCACTGACAGTGCATGGGCGACACTCGTCCCAAACCTGTCCGTCTGGATGAGCACCGAGACAAGGTTTCTCACTTCCTCGAGCCCGACCCGCGTGCTCAAGTTCCTCAACGCCTGTTGCCGGCTCAACCCCGTTCTCAATTCAAGCGAGAGGAAATGGAATTCCTCGCTCAGCTCTTTGTGGGCCAACTTCATCTCATCACCGATCCGACCGATGGCCGAATTCAGGCTTAGCCCTGCTTCCACGCAGATCACCATCAAATCCAGCGCATCCGGAAAGCCTTCTGCAATCTTTCTCTGCCTCTTCTCGATCTGCTTGTGAAGCCAAACTTGAGGCGCGTAAAAACCGATACCGGCGAGAACGACATAGCATGCCATCAGGGTCGTCGCCGGGGCTGTCTTCGTCCAGTTTGGATGCACAAGGAATAGGGCCATCGGCAAGGATGCCATGAACAAGACCTTGCTCCCTGCAAACAGAATGGGCGCTTTCTCGGTCCGATATCCGGCTGCCTGAAGGTCCTTTTTGAGCTTGGCAGCCTCCGCCGTATTTGTCGGCGCATTCGCATTCCCTAAGCTTGATAAACCCTTACTCATGAATTGCTTCAGATAGGTATAGCGATCTGTATTGGGAGCAACTTTCCCTTCAATCCGTTCTCTCATGACTTTTTCGGTGCCGCTTGACTTCACATGATAAAAGACGGCAAGCCCGAGCATCAGGCACGTCACAACCACAAGGACGATGATGGTTATATCCATGGGACCTTAAATTTTTATCGCAACCATTTTTTTCATGACGAGCGCGCCGATGATCATCAAGACGATGCCTCCCTTCAACAGACCCTGCCCGGCCGGATCGACAAAGAGAACTCGCGTATACGTCGGGTTGAGGACAGAAAGCGCGAGCAGCAGGACGATCGGCATGGCGAATAGCACGACGGCGGAAAGTCTCCCTTCAGCCGTAAGGGATTGCGTACGGGATTGCATGTCAAAACGCTGCCTGATCACCTCGCTGATCGCTTCAACGATTTCCGCCAGATTTCCGCCGGTCTCGCGTTGAATGACGGCGGCGGTCACAAAAAATTTCAGGTCGACGCTATCTATTCTCTGCACCAGATTCTTCAGAGCCTGCTCTGTTTCAATTCCAAAGGTGATCTCCTCCACGGTTTTCCTGAATTCCGTGCCGACCGGATCGTCCATTTCTTCGCTCACGAGTTTAAGGCTGCCCAGGAACGGATGGCCGGCGCGCAGGGAACGAGCCACAAGATCCATGGCGTTGGGGAATTGCTGCTCGAATTTCAGGAAACGTTTCCGTCTTTTGTGAAAGACATACAGAAAGGGAAAGAGGAACCCGAGGAGCATGGCGCAGAGTATAGTGAGACTGCCGGCATTCACAACAAGGCTTCCGATAAGGCCGACGAATCCACACAGCAACGAGAGCGAGAAGAGCTTCTCCAAGGAGACCCTGACATTCGCTTGTGCAGGCAGGCGCTGAAGACCGGGAGGCATTCTCGCTATCAACTTGTCAAACCAGGGAAAGGTGATATGAAGTGTCTTGACGAGTAGAAGCGAGCTCTCGCTTTGCTGTTCAGCCGCCCTGCGTAGACGACGACGGAAGCGTTGATGCTCCGGACCCAAGACCGTCGTGTAGATATTCTGCGCGGCCTGGATAAACAGCAGAATGGTTGCGAAGACGCCTATTGCGATCAAGACATTCAGCATAGGAGCCTCAGGATAATCTCAACATGGGTGAATCTTGGAAGCATCGAATAGATCCGACCTGATCTCGATCCCTAATGACTGGAAGTGTTCTACGCACTTCGGCACAATGCCGGTCGCCTTAAAGAAACCGTGAACTTTCCCCTCCTCATCAACGTGCGTCTGCTCGAAACGAAATATCTCCTGGAGGCACTCGCCGGCTTTGCTCACCTCTTGGAAACTCGTCAGCTTTCGTGATCCGTCGGACAGGCGGGTGAGTTGGATGATCACATCCAGAGCCGACGTAATGTAATAACGGAGAGCGGAGCCCTCAAGGTTGAGGCCTGCCATGGCAACCATGGTTTCAACTCGCGTGATGGCATCGGGGGCCGTGCTGGCATGGATTGTCGTCAAGGAACCATCATGTCCGGTGTTCATCGCTTGCAACATGTCCAGCGCTTCTGGTCCACGAACCTCACCTAAGATAATCCGATCCGGCCGCATGCGCAGCGTATTTTTCAAGAGATCGCGTTGCGAGACTTCGCCCTTCCCTTCAATGTTCGATGGTCGCGTTTCCAGCCGCACGACATGCTCTTGACGCAGTTGCAGTTCGGCTGAATCCCGGAAAGCACATTGAGAAACGTCGTTTTGCCGCAACCCGTGCCCCCTGAGATCATGATATTCAGTCTGGCAAGGACGATTCCTCGCAACAGTTCGCCCATATCGGGCGTCAGCGATTGCTTGGCGATCAGATCGTCGAGTCCCAGCAGATCGCGGCTGAATCGTCTGATCGATAAGATCGATCCGTCTATGGCAAGCGGGGGAATAATGGCATTGACACGGGACCCATCCTGCAGCCGGGCATCGACCATCGGCGATGATTCATCAATTCTTCTCCCGACGGTGGAGACAATCTTCTCGATGATTTTCCGAAGATGCGACTCGTCCCGGAATCGTATCTTGGTCAGTTCGAGCCTCCCAAAGCGCTCGATGTAAATCCTGCTGAAGGTATTGACGAGAATGTCCGACACCGTGGGATCTTGGAGTAATGGTTCCAACGGCCCCAATCCCATGACTTCATGATGGATCTCTCGGATGAGCTGTTCTCGTTCGCGCACATTGAGCAGAACCGTGTCTTGTTTTAAGATTTGTTCGATCAGTTTCGATAATTCAACTTTCAGGAGCGCCTGATCGGCTGCCGCGACAATAGAAAGATCGAGCAGCTCGATGACACGCTGGTGTATCTTCGCTTTCAGCTCATGGTAGCCATTGAGGTCCGTTCCAGCTTGCTGAAACTTCACCATCATCTGGCCTCATCCTGAAAGATTGGATTTTTCAGAGGGCGGGCGGGGGCAACATGGTCGCGGACTAATTTTGCCTTGACCGCCTTGATATAAGTGCCAAGAAACGAGCCATTCGTAGCAGGCTTACGACTTTCGGCAAAGGATTCTGCGAGACGCTGCAGGCTTTGGCTGATGTCAGACTGGCCATCCATGACCGTCAGAAGCTGGCCATTGTTGATGGCCCTGCTGCGTGTGATTGAGCGCCCCTTCAGTATTTTTCAGCAGACTATCTTCGGATGGTTCAAAGCGATTCATGACCAGTTTGACCTTCTCGGACGCATGCCCGGCCTCGCGTAGCAAATCGAGCACGTCCTTGGTACTTCTGATGACCGGAACATGCAGGGTGGACACCAGCACGACGGTAGAGGACAACGCCAACACCGACCGGCGCGAGACATCGAGCACATGGCCGCAGTCGACCAGCACGTAATCAAAATGGGCTTGCAACAATTCCAAGGTCTTCTGAATACACTCGGTCGAGACAGGAACTTTTGATGAGAGCGACTCCTGATGGCCGAGCGGAAGCACGTACAGACCCGTCCCATGCCGAGTCAGCACATTCATCAGATAGGTGCCGTCGAGTCGTTCCAGATTCTCATTGATGTCTTGAAGACTATGGACCGGCTCGATATCCAAGAACAGCGGTAGATCGGGATCCTGAAAGTTCAAATCCACCAATACAACCGTCTTTTCGTCTTCCAATTTTTGCAGAAATCCGGCAAGGTTGACGGACACGAATGTGGTGCCGACCCCGCCTTTTCCGCCGATGATGCTGATGACTTTACTTCCCGCCTGCGATCGTTGAGCGCTGGCTTCTCGCGATCGCTCTTTACACCGATTGAGCGCTTGCTCCAAGTCTTGCCTCGTGAGCGGTTGGGGCAGAAACTCACGCACTCCCGCACGCAGTAATTCAAGCAGGATCGACGACTCCATCGCGTCTGCCGTGACGAACACTTCCGTCAGAGGAGACGCGCGCATCAGCGCACGGAGTTGCTCGAAACCTTGCGATGGATTCGCAGAATCCAATTCGAGCACGATGACATGCGGCACCCCTTGTGCTTTTGATCGCTTGATGGAGGCATCGGCAAACGACTCCAGTGCCTGTTCAAACACTCGTTTCAACTTCGGCGTCTGAATGATCAGCTCGATTAAAATGGCTGACGAC
>VBOG01000187.1 GCA_005877815.1 Nitrospirota bacterium | reverse complement strand
CCACTTTCGCGACCTCGCTCGAATAGTGGATGGCGCACCCACGTCCGCAAACGATCACTTTCTCAATCGAGCGAATGAAATGATCGAAATGACCGGTCGGGTAATAGGCTCCGGCGCCATAGCTCGACACGAGGCCGCAATACGCGAGGAATGAGACCTCTCGTGGCGGCAGCCCGAGATCTCCGACCTGCGTGGCGAGAATGGCTTGCGCGGTCGGTGAAAGGTTCAGCGTGTCGAACACATCCTGGAGCGTCCACCGCCGGTAGCGCATGACGTTCGGGCACGCCAGCGCGGCGGTCAGCCGCTGTTTGAGGCCGCGATCAAAAGGCAGCTTTTTGAGGTCGCGGACGCTTTCCTCAATGAGGCGGAAGAACGCGGCGATGGGTTCGCGCTCGGCCGGGAGTCGGTCCCCCAGGCTGACCGCCCATGCGTTGAGCCCGCTTGGGATCGGAAATCGCACTCGTTCCACGGGGCAGCTGAAGTGATCGTAGCCTCCGGGGTCGAGTCTTTCAAACGTGACGTGTTCATGCAGCCCGAGTTTCTGTAAAAAGTTATAGATCGGCTCGCCCCGGCCGCAATAAAAGATGTAATGAACCGCCGCGCAAAAACGGTAGGGCCCCATGGGAAAGGTGTGGCAACACCCCCCGGGGTAGGTGTGCGCCTCCAGGACGGTCACGCGATATCCCGCCCTCGCCAACAAAGAAGCGACGGTCAAGCCGCCCATGCCGGAGCCGATGACGACAAAGTCTCTTGATTCGTTCATGCGGCGGCGTGTGTTCCTGGAAGGGTTGCAGGATCTTGCTGACACTGTACCAAGCGCGTGGCATCCTGAGAATACTACGGAAGATAGCCACCCTTCATTCCCTACGGCGTAATCCGGCGGTCGGAAGCGTTCTCGTTTCTACGGACGAGGAACAGATTCATCGTTCCGCGGTTGGTATCGTCGATCCCGATCAATCACCTGAGGCGGCCCATGATCAGCAAAGATAAATTGACCTGGATGGTGATGTGCTTCGTTGTGGTGGGGGCCTTCTCTTGGTTGTGGGAAGCCGCGCGGGACAGCATGGCGCAAGATCGCGCGCCTGTAAAACCACGCGAGAAGGCGAATCCGGCCATTGACGAGACGAAGAAAAAGGGATTCGACGGAGTCGATTTTTCTTATGACGTGTTTGGCGCGCCGCCCGGACAGGATCCGGAAGAGAATGCACGCAAGGTCATGTCAAAGGATCTTGCCGAGAAGCCGAAGGTTCTGGAACGGCAGAAGAAGCTGTTGAACGACCGTTACCATCTCGACTGTAGGACGGCATCGGGCGTCACCATGACGAAAGGGAAGCCCCAGCCGATCGGCCCCACCGCGCACCTCAAGGACGGCATCACCTGGGACAAACTCGGCCAGATGGAGGCCGAGGACATCAAGAGCAAGAAGGTGTTTCCCGCGGGGTTTGACCGACTTCCTCATGTCAAGCATGAAGTCGGAGGGATGGTCTTTCCGCAGATCCAGATCAAGCAGTTCCCGCGGCTGGACCGGGTCGACGTGGAGTTCGACCTCCCCGACTGCTTCCTGCCTGAATTTCCGCCGCCGATATTTCTGACGACGCATCCGGAGTTGGGAGATGTCTCTCAAGGTGAAGTGGTGAGCGCCGACAACTTTGACCGCATCCTCCGGGGCCTCGTCACCTCGGTGCAGCTTGATGGCCTGCGCCTGCTGGTCACGCAATTTCCGCAGGAGGAGTTCAATGCCACGCATGATCGCAAGTCATTGAAGCCGAGCCTGGGGGTGGCGTGTCTCGATTGCCACGTTAATTTCCACTCCACCGGCCAGTTCCACCTGAATCCGGACACGCGCCCGCAGCGTGATCGCATGCGCCTCGATACGGTCAGCCTTCGCGGGATGTTCAACCAGCAAATTCATGGGTCGAAGCGCAGCCTGCGGTCCGTGGAGGATTTCACCGAGTTCGAGCAGCGCACCGCCTATTTCAACGGCGATCAGATCCGGGCGATCAAAAAAGGCGTGAATGTGATCGACCGTCTGCTGGTGCCTCATATGGCGCAGATGCAGAACATGATCGATTTCCCGCCGGCCGCGAAGCTGGATCCGATGACGGGGCGGCTCAACCGCAAAAAGGCATCGCCGCAGGAGATGCAGGGCGAGGATCTGTTCTTCGGGAAAGCCCGATGCGTGGCCTGCCATCAGCCGCCGGCATATACGGACCATCAGATGCACGACCTGCAACTGGAGCGGTTTGGGGCGCATGCCGACGGGCCGATGAAAAGCTTTGTGCTGCGCGGCATCAAAGACTCGCCGCCGTATTTCCATGACGGGCGGCTGTTGACTCTGGAGGACGCGGTCGAGTTCTTCAATATCGTGTCGGAACTGAGACTCAATAAAGACGAGAAAGCGGCGCTGGTCGCGTTTCTGAGGGCCTTATGAGGCCATGATAACAATCGTAGGATTGGCATGAGCCGACGGAAACGTCGGCGAATGGCCGGAAGGGGTTGAGTATGGGAAATGTCCTGCCGTACACGAAGAAGCAGTTCGATTTAAGCGGGCTCCATGGAATTTCCGACAAGACCATGGAGACGCACTTCAAGCTGTACGAAGGCTACGTCGACGCCACCAACACGCTGCTGGAGAGGATCGCCGAATTCATCAAGGACGCACGGGTGGATCAGGAGGAGATGCCGGCGTACTCGGAGCTGAACCGGCGATTGGGATTTGAATACAACGGGATGGTCCTTCACGAATATTACTTCGGCAATCTGACGAGCAACGGACGCGGCGACCCCGATCCCAATTCGCCCTTTAGGCAGGCGGCAATCAAGAGTTACGGAAGCTATGACATCTGGAAAGCAGATTTCGCGGGCATCGGGAAGATGCGCGGTGTCGGATGGGCGATCTGCTTCCAGGACCCGACCAATGGCCGTCTGTCGAATCATTGGATCACGCTCCATGAGACGGGGAGTGTCGCCGGCTTTACCCCGCTGCTCGTCATGGACGTGTGGGAACACGCGTTTCT
>VBOG01000186.1 GCA_005877815.1 Nitrospirota bacterium | reverse complement strand
AACCGCCACACTCATCCAGGGCAGGGTCGTTCTCCAGGGAAATCTCTGGCACCTCGGAACTTTCCTCTTTTATGCCATGCTGTTCCTGCTGTTTATCATCAGGCGCCCCAGCGTGTATTCCTCGCGCTCGATCGGTCACTGGGTCTTCGCGCTTTCAGGAGTTTTCCTGTCTTTCTTTTTGATCCTGGCCCCCACCCCCGACCCGATTCTTTTCTGGAGCAGTCTCCCCCTGCAGGTTTGCGGCATGGTCATCTCTTTCGTCGCGCTGTCGACCCTGGGAAGGAGCTTTGGCGTGATTGCCGCCCACCGCGAGATCAAGCGCCGGGGCCCCTACCGGTTGGTCCGGCATCCACTGTATCTCGGCGAAGCGCTCTGGTTCCTCAGCCTGGTCATACAAAATCTCTCATGGTTCAACGTCGCACTGTTCTGCGCTCAAATCCTATGTCAGGTTCAACGCATCAGGGAAGAAGAATCCATTCTTAGTCGAGACCCCGTGTATCTTGCGTATAGAGACGCTGTTCCCTACCGTCTCCTGCCGTCCGTCTTCTAAGCCCTCCTCCCGTTTTCTTCCTTCACGCTGCGCACACCTGCGGCAATGCGGCAACGCCACCGCACGTGCCGCCGCGTCATAACACAGGGCAATTCCTCCCATCTATCCGAAAGTAGTGCGGCCTGCGCCCCATATGAACGGCCATCCTCGCCGCATGATTTTTCAAAAAGCGTTGAAATACGCATATTCACGCACGGCATCTTTTTTGCTCAGCTTCTCGTGCAACTTTCGCCCGAAGGATCTCCGTGACAGGTAACCGAAACCATGTCGAGAGGTGGAGAGCTATCAGGCAGATCAGCGCGTATCTCTTGCAGCATCCGGACGCCAAGGATTCGATCGAGGGCATCAGCAAGTGGTGGCTATCCGGGCAGCAACCGAAGGAGGAGGAGATTCAAAAGGCGTTGGATTTTCTTGTGACGACAGGATGGATGACCGAATGGGCGACACCGGGGTGCAAGACCATCTATCGCGTCAACAAAATGAGCCTGCCGGAGATCAAGGGTTTTTTAGAACGGACGGCCACTCAGAAGAGCTCTGCTGAGAGGGGGTAAAGAGAGCACAAACATCAACGCAACATCAAGGAGGTATCAACATGTTGAAGCAGGCGATTGTTCATTTGATTAATTTGATTAAAGAGAAGGAAGGTGCCGAAGTGGCCGAGGTCGGCATTTGGCTGGCGCTCATCGTGGCGGCTTCCATTGCCTTGATCAACACATTAGGGATCAACATCGCCGCTGCCTTCGCCGCCATTAACGCGGCTTTTCCATAGGGGTGCCTTAGACGTTGTGCAGCGCGATGAGGCGGGCGTTGGCGATGGCTAGATCCAATTGGGAATAGTACGCATCTCGGGCGCCTTGCAAGGGAAGGCACCTCCCGAATGGCCATGGGACCGAATGTGCTCAATCTCTTGATGGGATGTCTCGTGATTCTTGCGTCCGTGTCCGACATTGCGACGAAAACCATTCCCAATTGGATCACCCTGTCGGGAATGGCGACGGCCGTCATGGTCCACACGGCCATGAGGGGCGCGGAAGGCTGTCTGTTCAGCCTTGGAGGCATCGCTGTCGGCATCAGTCTGTTGCTGCCGGTCTATGTGTTCGGCGGCATCGGTGCCGGAGATGTGAAATTGCTCGGCGCGATCGGAGGGATCGTCGGGCCTCGTGACGTTCTGGGCGTGTTTGCCATCGCCTGCCTTGTGGGAGGCCTCTATGGTGTGACCGTCCTGCTGCGGCACCAAGGTCTGAAGAAGACATTTCTCGTGTTGCTGGACCGGGTGCATGTCCGATACAAGAACGCCGAATGGTCGGCTGCCGATCTTTCGCCACCCACGCTCCGCTACGGCCCGGTGCTCGCCGTCGGCGCACTGGCGGTCTGGCACTGGAGGTAATCATGCCAAGATCTCGACCATTGCTATTCCTGGGTCTCGCCGTCGGCATCGCGTTTATCACGAGCCTGATGATGTATCAGTGGTTGAATCAGGCGAAGGCGGCCAAATCGGACACAGCGGTGGCCATCAAGACGAACCGGGTGGCGGTCGTCACCGTCGACCTCCCGTGGGGAACGAAATTATCGGACGAGATGATCGAGCTCGTCTCCTATCCATCCGGATACCTTCCCGAGGGGTCGTTCGAGAGCCGCGTGCCGCTGCTCGATCGCGTGTTGACCACCAATCTCAAACGGAATGAACCGATCATTGAATCCAAGCTGGCGCCCCAATCGGTCACGACCGGCGGCGTGGCCGCGGTCATGCATCGGGACCATCGGGCGATGGCGATCCGAGTGGACGATGTGGTCGGCGTCGCGGGGTTCGTCAAGCCGGGCGACCGGGTGGACGTGATGGTCACCCTCCACCAATCGCATGAAAGCAAGCACGCCGTGACGAAGATCGTCTTGCAGAATACGCTCGTCCTGGCCAGCGGGACCGAGATGGAAAGAAAGGGCAAGGACCTGGAAGCGACGCCCGTCAAAGTCATTACGCTGGAAGTCACTCCGCAGGAAGCCGAACTGCTCGGCCATGCGGGATCTGAGGGCAGTCTGCGCCTGGTCTTGCGCAACCCGCTCAACAGCCTGTCCGTCACGACCAGAGGCGCGACCGTGGATTCGCTGCTGACGGCCTACCGCCCCGTCGAGAAAAAGGCCGCTTCAAAGCCTCCACCTGAGGCAGAGACAAAAGTCCAGGTCATCAAAGGAGGGACGGTCAGCAACCTGACGTTCCAGTGACATGCCGAGGCGCCCCATACAGGAGACAGGACATGACACACACATCGCCCACTGAACGGAAGTCGGTCCTCTTCGCTGGCCTGCTTCTCCTGGCTCTGACGCCCGCCGCCTGGGCGGAGAGCCTGACCCACTCCGCGGTGAAAACCGAGGAGCCGCAGAAATTGCAACTCACGGTCGGCAAGTCCGTCGTCATCGACACGCCCGTCGCGATCAAACGCGCCTCGCTTGCGAATCCGGACATTACGGATGCGATCGTTCTCTCCCCGAGACAAATCTACGTGACTGGAAAGATGGCGGGAATGACGAACTTGACCCTCTGGGAGAATGGGCAGGTCTTCACCGTGTTCGATTTGGAAGTGGTGCCGGATTTTTCCCGTTTTAAGGAGCAGCTCGCCCAACTGCTCCCGGATGAGAAAGACATCAGGGCCGTGGTGAGCCGCGATCATCTCACCCTGAAGGGCATGGTCTCCAACTCCGTGAACATGGCCCAGGCTCTGGCGTTGGCGGAAGCCTACTCGCCGAAAAAGGTGATCAATCTCCTGCAAGTGGCGAGCGTCCCGAAGGAGCCGGAGGACCTGCAGGAAGTCAAGGTGGACGTGATCAAGGGAAGCAACCTGAGCAGCGTCAAGTTCACGCAGCCGAAGTGAAGAGGAGGACGACCAGCGTGCGGCAGACAAGACCATGGATGTCGGCCACCATTACGGTGCTCGTTGTGGGTGTGATCGGGCTTTCGCCGTTGAGGGTCTGGGGACAGACCCTCTCGTCTCCGCTGCAAACGAAAGAGCCTCAGCGCATGGCCCTGATCGTCGGAAAATCCGTCGTCCTCGACAGCCCTGTTCCCATCCGACGGGCATCGCTCGCCAATCCCGACGTCGCCGACGCCATCGTGCTGTCGCCGCGACAGCTGTATCTCACGGGCAAATCTGTCGGCGGCACCAACCTCACCTTGTGGCAGGAGAATGGCACCGTCTGGGGAGTCTTTGATCTTGATGTCGGCCCGGACCTGACCCGCATCAAGGAGCAGCTGCACGATGTCTTTCCGGGAGAGAAAGACATTCAGGTGACCGCCGCGAAAGACCATTTGACGCTCTCGGGGGCGATTTCGAGCACCTCCCATCTCTCGCAAGTCCTTTCCATCGCCGAATCCTACGCGCCCAAAAAGGTCATCAATCTCCTGCAGGTCGCCGGCGTCCAGCAGGTGATGCTGGAAGTTCGGGTGGCCGAGATGAGCCGGGAGCTGCTCCGGCGGTTGGGAGTGAATTTCAACTACACCGAAGGGAACAAGTTCGCCGTGTCCCAGTTGGGCGCTCTGACGAACACGGGGGGCGGCACCATCGGCCCCAATGGGACGCCTTTCGACGTTCTCCTGACGCAAGCCGTCACGGCCCTGTTCCGGTTTCAGACGGGCTCGATCACGTGGACCGGGTTCATCGATGCGTTGAAGCAAAATAATATCGTGAAAATTCTGGCCGAGCCGACACTGGTCGCGTTGAGCGGGCAGGAGGCCAGTTTTCTCGCCGGCGGGGAGTTTCCGATCCCGGTCCCGCAGGCGCTGGGCGTCATTTCGATTCGATTCAAACAGTTCGGGGCCTCGCTCACCTTCACGCCCACGGTGCTGGCCAACAACAAAATCAGCATTGCGGTGGCGCCGGAAGTCTCGGACCTGGATTTTACCAATGCCATCAACATTCAGGGCTTCCTGATCCCGGCGATCACCACACGGCGCGCGTCCAGCGTCGTTGAGTTGGACGACGGCCAGAGCTTTGCCATCGCAGGATTGTTGCGCGACACGGTCCGCCAGCAGATCTCAAAGTTTCCGTTCCTGGGGGACATTCCCATCCTCGGGGCGTTGTTCCGGAGCTCGCGATTCCAGAAAGACGAAACGGAGCTGGTCATCATCGCCACACCGCGTCTGGTCAAGCCGTTGGACATGGCCAAACAGACGCTTCCCACCAGTCAATACATCGAGCCAAGTGATTTCGACTTCTATCTCATGGGTCAGATGGAAGGTTCGGACAGGAACCGCGTCCGTCGAACGGTGTCGCAACAGACGCCGAAGGACGGCGGGTTTGAAGGAGAATTCGGTCACACGATCCCGTAGGAGGCGCCATGAGCATCTGGAAAGACGGTCTTGC
>VBOG01000185.1 GCA_005877815.1 Nitrospirota bacterium | reverse complement strand
TGGCGGACTTTGAAGACTACTACTTCAGCCGTTCTCTATGATCCAAACAACGATTCACTACATGGCACGCCCGAAATATGCGACCGACCCTTTGGGTCGCGCACTAGCCGCTTGATTGCTCACGATCGATTTCTAAACGCAGCCCCTGTTGCGCTTACTCGCGCTCACGCGGTGACAGAACCAAGAGTTATCAAGCTGTAATCCCCAGGCATTAAAATTGTTGCTTGCTTCCTGTCCACAAGTTCTGTGAATTGGCTGGGGATAGCTCTGTGTATGCGCCCTCCCGAAGGCAATCAGACACCTTCCTTTTTGTTTGCTCAAAAAATAGGCGAAAATTTCCTAATGAAGCTGGCGAGTTAGGATCAGCACTGACTATACTTTTGTATAGTAACCTAGTAATCTCTCGACTCACTAAACCTTACAGAACTTTTCCCCGTAAGGGAGGGAATAAAATAGGAAAAATAAAGAAGCTAGATAGAGGAACATCAAGTTTACCTTTAAAGTGATCGCATCATGCAAAGTATACTCAGCTGAGCACCGTGGCGCGCACGATAGGGGTAAGGTTACTTCGCCTGCCGTTGCCAAAACTCCTCTCGTTCGCCACGCTTTTTCGCGACCCATCGCGCCAGCACAAATAGGGCGTCGCTAAGCCTATTCAGAAATTTCACTATGAGGGGATCACAAGTCTCCTCACGTCCGAGGCGCACGCACACCCGCTCGGCTCGGCGGCATACAGTTCGAGCTTGGTGCAGCAGGCTTGGCACCTTACCGCCACCCGGGAGGATAAATTCTTGGAGCGGCTTGAGATCTTTTTGCCATTCATCCATATCCTGTTCGAGACGTGTCACGTCTGAATCGGTGATACTTGGCATCCCTTCAAAGATCTGGCCGGGGGCGGTGGCCAAAAGTCCCCCGGCATCGAAGAGCTTGTGTTGCACCCACAGAAGTTCCGCGGTGACGCGTTTGACGGAGGTATCTTTAGGCCTCTGCTCGTTATTGGCTGCTTGGACGACTCCCAGCAAGGCATTGAGTTCGTCAACCGTTCCGTAGGCTTCGACACGAAGGCCATCCTTCCAGACCTGCTGACCTCCCGCTAAGCGTGTTTGTCCCCCATCGCCCGTCCGTGTGTAGACTTTCGTGATGCGCATAGTATCCTATCCTCCCTTTCTTTGCCGCTTCACTACAGAGGAGTGAGGTCGGACTCGCGCCCTGTCCGACCGCCGTCAAGGTTGCGCGAAGAGCGCTGATACAATGCGCGCCGGCATGACAAGCCGGAAGAATTTCAATCAGATAACTTCACCTCTCCATTAGAAACCTTCAAAACGGTAACTCATGCCAAAGTACGCCGCGAACTGTGGTGCCGGAGATTCGTTTCTAACGCCGCCGCCAGAAATAATGCCGTAGCTGGAGTACGGCGTATTGAATATATTGCTCCCCTGCAAAAACATACCAAGCTTTCCGCCAGGAACAGGCCGATCATAGGCAATCCTTCCGCCGAAGATAAAATACCCTGGAATCCGAGGAAATGTGTTGGCTTCGTCATTGTTATAGAACTGTGTGCTCAAATACAGTCCCGAGAGTGAAATCATCCATTCAGGCGTCACACGATACTGGATCACTGCACCAAGCCGGTGTTTAGGGACCAGTGGGATACTATCTCCAATCTCCACCACCCGGGTAGATGATAGGTTAAACGGAGACTTAAACTGCGCTTCTGTAAACGTATAGTTTACGGAAATCGTCCATTGCCGGGTGATAAATGCCCGCGCAGACGCCTCTATACCCCGTCGTCTCGTCTTGTCGATGTTTCGATTTGTGCCATCGCCGGCGCTGAAATCACATAAAATACACGTGAAGAGGATCTCATCTCGGACGTCGGTTTGGAAGAGCGCCACAGAGGCTTCGCCCCAATCACTGACTGCTGTCTTGGTGCCTATCTCATACGAGCGAGTTTTAACAGGGCGCAATTGCAGATTGGAGGCAAATGGTGCCAGGGCGAATTGCTCGTTACTGTTGGGTGGACGGAACCCCTCGGCATAATTGAAATAGAGGCTGGTACGGGGGGCTAACTTATAAACGAGTCCCCCACGCGGCGTGGTACGACTGAACGTGCGACCCCCGTTTCCCGTGGGGTCAAGTTCGTTTTGAAAATTGTAGTGATCTTCGTCGTAACGGACACCAGCCGTTACGATAACGGTCCGAGCGATTTCAAGACTATTTTGCGCAAAGACAGCAAAAATATCCTCATCGATGGACTGGCGACTGCCGAATGGGAACCCGAAAAAACTGCCAGCCGATCTGGCAGCGAGGTCGTTTCGGGTCAACTCAGTTCCTATAGTCAACGTATTGGCGAGCCTATTTCCGCCCGCTTCATGAGTGATTTGAGCCGTCCCGCCCTTGGTTTCTGTCTTCGAGAGTTGGTCCGATTGTCCAGTGCCACCAGTGAAGACCGCTAAATTTTCCGATGCTAGGTGTCGGTAGAATCCATTTACTGTCAGACTAAATCCTGCAGGCAATTTTTGCTTACCGCCGACGGACACAAGATTGAGTTCATTTTCTTGAAAGCTTCCGGGAGCAGCGTTCCGCTGGCGGTTGATAGCGATCTGGCTTAACGGTAAAGTCCCCGCTTGGAGCAACCGGTCCTTTGTGTAGTTATAGGACATTGTGAGGTCTGTCGTATTGGTCGGTCGGAACCCGATTTTCCCAAAATAACGCGAAATACGGCTATCCGATTCATCTCGATAGCCGTTCTCTGTTTCTCGGGTGAAACTGGTGGCATAATCAAACTTTCCAAGAGGCCCGCTGGAATTTAATCCATAGCGCTCTCGATGAAAGCTTCCGAACATCGTTTCGGCGGTAGCTTGTCTGAGGTCACCGCCTCGCTTGGTGATGATATTGATCACCCCGCCTAAAGCATTTTTTCCATAGATAGCGGATGATCCAGGAATGATCTCGATGCGCTCAATGGATTCGAGAGGAATAAGATCAAAATTCGCTACATTGGTATCCGGTTCATTGATCCGTACTCCATCGACGAACACACTTGTTGCAGGAAAGGGCTGGCCACTAAATCCCCGAAGATCGATGGTGGACTGAAACGGGTTGCCATTCTGATCGTAACTGACCACGCCCGTTTCGTACCGAATTGCCTCTTGAACCGTTTGTGCTCCGGATTGCCGGATTTGGTCGGCTGTGATGACAGTGACCTTCGCGGGAACGTCATAAATGCTAACCGGGCTCCCCGGAAGCCGCGTGCTCGAGACGATGACTTCTGGCAAAGATTCAGGTGCTGCTTCCAGGGCGAGCACGAGCGGAATGTGGCAATGCAGCAGGACGACAATACCGACCAGAATGAAACGGCGAAGCAAATCAGGCATGACGACACCTCCCTTGTGCACGAAGGGCAGCTCGATATAGCCGACAGCCGGGTCTCCTGACTTGCGGGTCACCGCGCGTCCTGCGCCTTCCCGGCCGAACGACACCTTCCGTCCTTGACCAGTGGCTTGCCTGCAGGTGCACTCTCCGCTTACAGTGGCGGCACCGTGATGGATTTACACCATCTTCCCCTGTCTCTGTCGGCTTGCTCTTACTGAAGCCCTCTCCTTCTCTGCTGTTGACCTCGTATCCTGTTGTGCTGACCCTCGATGGGGATACCGGCCATCGAAGAACTACTATCATCGCGACATTGTGGAAGTGTGATCCTCGGGGTTCCTGACATGGGATGCCGATCTATCAGCACGTCGCAGTGATAGACGGCTCGGATATGATCGACGGTCAAGACCTGCTCCGGCGAACCGACTTGAAACGCGCGACTTTCATGTAGAAGGAGCAAGCGATCACAGTGCTGGCTCGCCTGATTGAGATCATGGGACACGATCACCACCGTCACCCCTTGATCTCTATTTAATCGCTTGAGAATCTCGAAGATATCGATTTGATGCTTGATGTCCAGAAACGCCGTCGGCTCGTCCAGCAACAAAATCCGTGGCTCTTGAGCCAGGGCTCTTGCGATAATCGCTCGTTGCCGCTCTCCGCCGGACAATTCCTGGAAGGTGCGATTTGCTAAATGATGGACCTCCATCACCTGCATAATGTCCTGGACAATCCGCATATCTTCAGCTGATTCCCATCCCCAGCCGTTTTGATGAACAAAACGTCCCATCAGGACGATGTCGGCGACGGTGAATGGAAAGAGAATCTGCGTCTCCTGCGGAACCATGGCCACTTTTCGGGCAAGCTCTTGGGCCGAGAACTGCTGCAACGCCTTTCCGTAAAGTTCGATCGTGCCGCCTGTAGGCTGCAGCAAGCCGGCCAACAGCTTCAGGAGCGATGTCTTCCCGGAGCCATTCGGTCCGATGAGACCTAGAACTTCTCCTGCGACAACTTGAAGATCGAAGTTTTGTAGAATCCAATCATCGGTGTATCGAAAATTGAGTTCGGATAAGCGATAGCAGACATTCATGACATCAGCCCATCTGCGCCCGGCGCTTATTCACGAGAAGGTAGATAAAAAACGGACCCCCGCATAGGGCCGTAATCACACCGACGGGAAGTTCGGTGGGAGCCAGCACCGTACGGGCGATGGTATCGGCCGTCGCAAGAAAGCATCCTCCGAGAATCGCCGACGAAGGAAGGAGTAAACGGTGGTCGGGTCCCAACACCATCCGAACCGCATGGGGTATCATCATCCCGACAAATCCAATCAGCCCGCTGACCGCAACCGCCGCTCCCGTCAACAAGGCCGAGGTAAAGAAAATCATGCGTTTGGCATGCTCGACATCGAGGCCCAGGGTCTGGGCGGGCGCTTCGCCGATCGCCAGGAGATTGAGATTACGTGCCTGCCCGCAAAGCAATCCAATCCCTATGACAACGTACAAGGCAAGCACCAGAATGCTGGGATAGGCCAGCGACGCAAGGCTTCCCATCAGCCAGAAAAACAGCCGGAATGCACTTGTCGAGTCAAGAAGAGAGCTGATGAAAAGGATGAGAGCGGATAAGACGGCATTAATAATGACGCCGGCCAACAGCAGGGTATACACGGGCATCTTCCCGTCGGCCATTGCGACCCGGTAGAGACCCCACATCGTCATGCCCGCTCCGAGAAAGGCCAATAACTCCACAGCCGAGAAGCCCGCCCCCGCCCACGCGAGCCCTAACTGAACCGCCATGGCGGCGCCCAAGGCCGCTCCACCTGAAATTCCGAGAATAAAAGGATCCGCCAAGGGATTCCTCAGAAGTGCCTGGAGCGAGACCCCAACCGCCGCGAGACTGGCGCCGACGAGAAACGCAACCAGCAGTCGAGGGAGGCGTACGTCAAGAAGGATGACCGACGGGTTCATCCCCTGGGTTTCAGCACCCATTTGTTCATGCGACCAATTCATCACAATGCGGGCGATCTGCGACAGCGGGATCCGCTCCGTGCCGAATTGAAGACAGACCAGCAAACCTACGACAGCCACCGCGCACAATATGACCATGACCTTGACCCATCGCCCCACTGACAGTGTGGGAAAACCATCCGGGGAAGATACAGCAATGCCCGTACGGGTCATCGTCGGCCTATCTGGGGTTGGGTGGGATCCAGATGCATCGCATTCGCCAAGACTTCAATGCCGTCAATGACGCGTGGACCTGGCCGATTCACCAGCTCTCCACGAACCTGTCTCAAGCGGTTGGACATGACGGCGGAGAGCGATGTCCATCTTCGCCAACGCTGTTGCTCGATTTCAGGAATTCCTTCTGATTCACCGATGGGAAAGATGATGACCTGTGGGTCCTTTCGCAATACTTCTTCGATGGAGATTCTAGGGTAAGGAGAGGGAAGTCGACCGGCGATATTGTCGCCGCCGGCGATATCGAGCATCTGATGGATAAAACTTCCTGCACCGATCGTGATCAGGGGATCCGTGTTGACGACGTAGAAGACCCGCACCTTGACTACAGTAGACGTTCGCCGACGAATCTCATTAAGGCGATCACGCAGATTTTGCACGACCTCCCTGGCCTGTTTCTCGTGTCCAACCAGACGCCCGGTTGTAGCGATATGGCCAAAAATGTCTTCCACGACCTTGGCGGCAAACACAAAGACGGGAACTTTGAGCTGCTCCAGTTTGGCCAGGACATCTGGCCGCACAACCTCGGATTTCACTGCCAGCACAAGATCCGGTTTGAGTCCGATGATGGCTTCCAAGTTCGGAATAGAGGAACCGACCTTCGGTTTGGCCTTGGCAGGCGGC
>VBOG01000184.1 GCA_005877815.1 Nitrospirota bacterium | reverse complement strand
AATCTATCCCGATCGGTTGCTTCCGTCGGCCAGTGCAGTGACGCTTCAACACCGGGATCGCTGCCGTCACTTTCCAGCATGCGAAAAATCTCGTCGTTCGGGCCGTGTGCCGTTCCTCTCTTGAACGCGGGCGCAAAACCCGTGTCGTGCATGAAGGTGTGAATCGCGACGCCGATGGCATTTGTATCTGCAATGGCCCGCGCCAGCCGCGCATCCTCAACTTTATTGATCGACGCAACGATAGCCATGCTCGAAAGAATCGCTGCGATTGCCACGACCAGCACTGTTTCCAGCAAGGATGTCGCCAGTCCACGGCTGTCTGTGAGTACCTGTCTCGCTGTCATACACGTTTCCCGAAGCGCGTAGGCAAGCAATCGCCAGTCCACGGCGACCGAGTCTGATTTTCAGTAGGTTGAATGCTTCCTTTCTAGAAACTTTCTACGAGACTGGTCGCGGGATTCTACGACAAGCGTTGTGCGCCGAAGGTAATCCTTACACACCTCCGGCGCGCGAGGCAGTATTTACGTCTCCTCGTGCTCGTTGACCTCTTCGACTGCTTCGAACTGGTCGCCGCTGCCGCCAGGAACCGCGATTTCGAGCTTCTTTATTTTGTACCAGAGTACACGTTCGGTTATGCCGAGTAGCTTTGCGGCCTTTCTTTGAACACCGTCAGCTCGCTCGAGTGCATCCAAGATCAGCTGACGTTCGACATTGCGGAGAGTTTCTGCGAGGTCCATTTCGAGCCGCGGGACACTTGCGGGAGTTTTTTCGGAGACATTCCTGGTTACATGCTGGGGCAAAAACTTCGACGAAAGTACATCGCCATCAGTAACCAGGACAGAACGCTCAATCGTGTTTTTCAATTCGCGCACATTGCCTGGCCACTCATACTTCATCAAATAGTTCATCGCCTCGGAAGAAATTGATCCGATCGACCTTTCGAAACGTTTGTTCGCTTCCTTCAGGAAATGGTCCGCAAGAATAGGTATGTCTTCGACACGCTGGCGAAGGGAAGGCATGTGAATCGAGAAAAGATTCAGACGATGGAACAGGTCTTCCCTGAACATTCCCTGCTTCACCGCTTCCGTGAGATCACGATTCGTCGCCGCTATGACACGAACGTCGATCTTGATCGACTTGATTCCTCCGAGCCGTTCGAATTCCATTTCTTGAAGGATCCGCAAAATCTTCGCCTGGGCGCCCGGGTTCATATCCCCGATCTCATCGAGAAAAATCGTGCCCTGATCGGCGAGTTCGAACTTTCCGATCTTGCGCTCGACGGCTCCTGTGAACGCGCCCTTTTCGAAGCCGAAAAGTTCACTCTCGAGCAACCCCTCAGGAATACCGGCACAATTCAGCTTCACCATGGGCTTCTCCTGGCGTGAACTGTTTTGATGAATGGCGCGCGCGACGAGTTCCTTTCCTGTGCCTGTCTCGCCCCAAATTAAAACCGTAGCCGTCGTCCCGGCGACACGGCTGATGAGTTTAAGAATGTCCTGAACGGCGCCGCTTTTGCCGATGATCGATTCAACGCGGAACTCCTGGTTTACCTGCTCGCGCAGGGTCTGAATCTCGACTTCCATTTTCCGGCGCTCGAGCGACCGCTTGACGACGACTTCCATTTCTTCGAACTTGAATGGTTTTACGAAATAGTCGTAAGCGCCCCGGGAAATAGCTTCCATGATCGTTTCCTTCGATCCCAGCGCTGTTGTCATGATGATGATGACGGAAGGATCGATATCCTTGAATTTGGGGATCGCTTCAATTCCGGTCATGCCCGACATCTGAACGTCGAGCAGAACCAGGTCAAATGGCTGCTGCCGCAGTTTTTTGATGCCGTCTTCGGCGCTTGAGGCTTCTTCGATTTGATAGCCGCGTTTCGTCAGGGCTTCCCGAAGAACAAGCCTGGATACGTCTTCGTCGTCGACAATCAAGATTGAAGGTTTCATTGCACTGCGCTGCCGACGGAAATCACCGATGCCGAAGCGGTCGGGAGCAGGATTCTGAAGAGCGTACCTGTTTCCGGTTCGCTTTCGACGTGAATCGCACCACCATGCGCTTCGATGATCTGTTTGGAAATTGCAAGACCCAGACCCGTCCCTTGTTTCTTAGTCGTGAAAAAGGGGATGAACAGTTTTTCCCGAATTTCCGGCGGTATGTATGAACCCTCGTTGTGAAAATCGATCATCACTGTTTCTTCGCCGTGGCCAGCGTGGCCGATTGTTACCGGCCGCAGCCGAACGGTCAACTTGGCAGCCGGCGACGAAGCCTCGCAGGCATTCTTCAAAATATTGGTGAATGATTCCACAAGTTTTTGCCTGTCGGCCTTGATTTGCGCGTGCGTGGAAGTGAAGTCTTCAACCACACGCAAATTGCGTGACTCCGCCAGTTCGCGAATGTACATGATGGATTCGCGAACGGCTGTGACGGGATCAAACGTTTCCGTCTTATCGACGTTTACCGATGCCAGGGTCAGAATGTCCTGAACCATCAAATTGAGACGGTCCACCGCTTCAATGATGGTTGTTGCATATCTCTCAGATGGAGCATTAGGCGGCAGGTCTTCCTTCATTAGTTCCGCAAGTCCGCGAATGTATCCAAGCGGGGTTTTCACTTCGTGCGCCA
>VBOG01000183.1 GCA_005877815.1 Nitrospirota bacterium | reverse complement strand
TGGTGATGCCGGGGGACAATGTGTCGGTGACGGCCGAGCTGATTTCGCCCATTGCCATGGATCAGGGCCTGCGCTTCGCCGTGCGCGAGGGCGGCAAGACCGTCGGCTCCGGCATCGTCACCGAAATTCTGGCGTAAACAAGTTCCGGAGCATTATCATGCGTGAGATCATCACATTGGCCTGCCCAGACTGCAAACGGCGTAACTATTCTTCGATGAAGAACAAGAAGAATGATCCCGACCGCTTGGAGCGCCGGAAGTACTGCCGGTTTTGCCGCAAACATACGGCGCACAAAGAAACGAAGTAATCAAGTGTGCGCAGGCATAGGGGCATGGTGTTCAACGGTTAGCACGTCGGTCTCCAAAACCGAAGGTCTGGGTTCAATTCCTAGTGCCCCTGCCACTCAGAGCTTGCTGGGCCGGCGCTTCGATCAAAGGGCGGAAATACCACAACTGTCTTAATGCGACCAAAAGGGCTTGAAAGGCATCTATTTTGAAGAAGCTATGGGAGACGATTCGGGAGTTTCTGCTAGACGTTCGATCGGAACTGAGGAAGGTCACCTATCCAACCTATGGTGAAACGATCGGCTCCACGACCGTGGTGATCGTTCTCGTCGTGGTGGTTTCGTTGTTCTTGGCCCTCGCGGATTTGTTGTTGGTCCGCGTGATCGGAAGGATCATTTGAACGTGGGAGAGACTATGGCCAAGAAGTGGTACGTCGTCCATACGTATGCTGGTTTTGAGAAACGGGTCAAGGACAGCATTCTCGAGCAGGCCAGCCAGATGGGACTCCAAGATGCGATCGGCCAGGTGTTGATGCCGACCGAAGATGTCATCGAAATCAAAGATGGTAAGAAACGAACCTCGACGAGAAAGTTCTTCCCCGGATATGTCCTCGTCGAGATGGATATGAACAACGACTCATGGCAGATGATCAAAAAAACTCCAAAGGTCACAGGGTTTGTGGGAGGCGGCGCTGAACCCATCCCGCTGTCGCAAGAGGAAGTGGATACATTACTGAAGCAGATCGACACCGGCACGACGGTGACCCGGCATAAAGAGGAGTTTCATAAAGGAGACAATGTCCGGATCATCGACGGTCCGTTTCTGGGCTTCAACGGGATGGTGGATGAGGTGGATCAGGACCGCGGCCGCCTGAAGGCATTGGTCAGTATATTCGGGCGCGGGACCCCGGTCGAACTTGGGTTCATGCAAGTGGAACGATTGTAAGGAGCATCTTTATGGCGAAAGAACTCAAGAGTCTTGTGAAACTGCAGATCCCGGCTGGCAAAGCGAATCCGGCACCACCCGTCGGGCCAGCGCTCGGGCAGCATGGCGTCAATATTATGGAGTTCTGCAAGCAGTTCAACGACAAGACCAAGGGGCAAGAAGGATCGATCGTGCCCGTGATCATTTCGGTCTATACGGATCGCACCTTTACCTTTGTGATGAAAACACCGCCTGCCTCGGACCTATTGAAAAAGGCGGCCGGGATTATCAAAGGCGCCGGCGTGCCGAACAAGGACAAGGTGGGCAAAGTCGGTATTGTTCAGGTTCAGGAAATCGCCCGTCTCAAGATGCCGGATTTGAACGCTGCGGACTTGGCGGCCGCGACTCGAATCATCGAAGGCACGGCTCGCAGCATGGGCATCACCGTGGAATGACACTGCGGACCTGAACGGGTTGCAGAGATTTCTTAGGGGGACATATGGGAAAGAAATGGAAGGCGGCTGCCGCCTTGGTGGAACCTAAGATGTATGGACTGAAGGAATCGGTGGAGCTAGTCAAACGGACTGCCTATGCCAAATTCGATGAAACCGTCGAAATGGCGCTCCGTTTGGGGGTTGAACCCAAGCGGTCTGACCAAATGGTGCGCGGGTCAGTCGTGCTCCCGCATGGCACGGGTATCAAGGTGCGTATTCTGGTGTTCGCGAAAGGTGAGAAGGAACGGGAGGCGCGAGAGGCAGGGGCAGAGACCGTCGGCGGTGACGAGTTGGTCGAAAAAGTCAAAGGCGGCTGGTTGGAATTCGACACTGCCATCGCCACTCCTGACATGATGGGCAACGTCGGGAAGCTCGGCAAACTTCTTGGGCCTCGTGGCCTGATGCCGAACCCGAAGACAGGGACCGTCACCTTTGAGGTTGCCAAGGCTATTCAAGAGATTCGCAAAGGACGCGTGGAGTACAAGATCGAAAAGGCTGGAATCGTCCATGTCCGGATCGGAAAAGTCTCCTTCGGGGCCGCCAAGTTGCTGGAAAATGCCAAGGCGATTCTTGAATCGGTGATTCGGGCCAAACCCGCTTCAAGCAAGGGCCGGTATCTGCAATCGGTGACGCTCTCCTCCACAATGGGGCCCAGCATCCGCCTCGATCCCGTTGTGCTGGGCAAGACGCTGGATTAACCCGCCATGACGACAGAAGTCATCAGGAGAAGCGAGTATGCGTAAGGAAGCGAAGACGGAAGCGATTGCCGAGCTCCATGAGAAATTCAGCCGGGCCCGGGTAGCCGTCCTCACGGAATGCGTGGGGTTAGAAGGCCAGGAGGTGACGGAACTTCGTCGCCGGCTGAGAGGTGTCAAAGCGGAGCTCAAGGTTGTGAAGAACACGTTGGCGGTCTTGGCGGCTGAAGGCACGCCGATGTCGATCGCCAAGGAGCACTTCAAAGGCCCGCTGTCACTGGCCATTGGGTACGATGATCCGGCATTGCCTGCGAAGATTCTGCGCGATTTCATCGCCCAGGAGAAGCGGGACAAGAAAATGCGGGTCACGCTCGGCATGGTCGAAGGAATTCTTTTCGATGCTGCCAGGATGAAAGCGGTGGCAGATTTGCCCTCGCGTAACGTGCTGCTGTCCTTGCTGCTGGCGAGGATGCAAAGTCCGATCGTGGGGCTGGTCGGGACGATGAACGGAATTTTGAGCAATTTTGTCGGCGTGTTGATGGCGATCAAGGATAAACCGAAGGAGGAGTCCATGTCAGGTGCAACGGCGGAGAAGCTGTCGAAAGAAGATTTCATCAAGATGATCGAAGGCATGACGGTGCTTGAACTGGATGATTACGTCAAGGCGCTGCAAGAACGTTTCGGCGTCACGGCGGCCGCTCCGGTTGCGGCCGGCGGTGGTGGAGGCGCGGCGGCGGCAGCCCCGGCCGAGGAGAAGACCTCCTTTGATGTCGTCCTGACGAATGCCGGAGAGAAGAAGATCCAAGTCATCAAAGTGGTTCGCGAGGTCACCAATTTAGGGTTGAAGGAAGCCAAGGACCTCGTGGAAGGGGCGCCGAAGCCTGTGAAGACCAGCGTGACCAAGGAAGAAGCCGACACCATCAAGAAGAAGCTGGAAGAGCAAGGGGCCAAGATCGACATCAAGTAGGGGCTCCAGTCACTGGAGATCCCGGCGTGGTCAAGGCTTTCTTTTTTTTGGTGTGAGGGAATGAAATGTCCGAAATTACCGGCAGCAGTTTGATCGAGCGGAAAGATTTTTCCAAGATCCCTCGAAATATCGAGATTCCGGATCTCATCGAGATTCAGAAGTTGTCGTACGACCACTTCCTGCAGATGGAAGCGGAGCCGGATCGCCGCGAAGACAGAGGTCTACAGGCCGCGCTCACCAGCGTCTTTCCGATCGCCGACTACAACAACACGGCGGTGCTGGAATTCGTGAACTATAGTCTTGGCACGCCGAAATACGACGTCCGGGATTGCGCAGAACAGGGCATGAGCTATGCGGCTCCGCTCAAAATACGCGTGCGGTTGGTCGTCCTTGATCGGGAAGACAAATCACCGAACAAGAAGGTGCTGGATGTACGCGAACAGGAGGTGTACGTCGGAGAATTGCCGCTGATGACCGACCGCGGCACCTTTATTATTAACGGCACCGAGCGCGTCGTAGTCAGTCAGCTTCATCGCTCGCCGGGCGCGTTTTTCACCCACGACAAAGGCCGGACGCACGCCAGCGGGAAGATTCTGTATTCGGCGCGCATCATCCCCTATCGCGGTTCCTGGCTGGATTTCGAGTTTGATATCCGCGACATCATCTATGTTCGGATTGACCGCCGGAGGAAGATGCCGGCGACGATCTTGCTGAAAGCCTTCGGATTCACCACCGACGACCTCTTGAAGATGTACTATCCCGTGGAGGAAATTCTGATCCAAAAGGGCAAGCTGTGGCGGAAACTCGACCCTGAGATGCATGCCGGCCTCCGCGTCCCGCATGATCTCACCGAGAAGGGCAGCAAGGAGCCGATCGCGCGCGAAGGATCGAAACTCACTAAGGCGATGATCAGCCGGTTGAGGTCTGCGGGTATCAAGGAGATCGAAGTCGTTCCTGATAGTTTGGTTGGCCGGACGGTATTGGTGGATCTTGTCGACGCCCAGTCAAAAGAAGTGTTCCTTGAGAAGAACCAGCGATTGACGGAAGAGGTGCTGGAGAAGGTCATCCACGGGAAGATCGACTCCTTCAAAGTGGTGTATTGGGACCAGACCTCCACCCCTTCGGTCATCGAGGACACCTTGGAGAGCGAGAAGACGACGTCCAAAGAAGAGGCGATGGTCGAGATTTACAAACGCCTTCGGCCGGGCGAGACACCGTCGATCGAGACTGCCAAGACGCTGTTCAATAACCTGTTTTTCAATCCTAAACGGTATGACCTGTCGCCGGTTGGCCGCCTCAAATTGAATAAAAAACTGGGTCTAGACCTGCCGTACGACAAACGAACATTGACGGCGGAGGACATCATCGAGGTGGTGCGCTATCTCGTGAATCTCAAGGCCGGTAAGGGCGACGTGGATGACATTGACCATCTCGGAAATCGGCGTGTGCGCTCAGTCGGTGAACTTTTGGAGAACCAGTTCCGCCTCGGCCTCGTGCGAATGGAGCGCAGCATCCGGGAACGGATGAACCTTCTCGACATGGAGGCGGTTCTTCCGCATGACTTGATCAACGCCAAGCCGGTGATCGCAGCAATCAAGGAGTTCTTCGGCAGCAGCCAACTTTCCCAATTCATGGACCAAACGAATCCGTTGGCCGAAATCACGCACAAGCGGCGGTTGTCCGCGCTTGGTCCCGGGGGGCTTACGCGTGAGCGTGCGGGGTTTGAAGTGCGGGACGTGCACCCCTCCCACTACAGCCGCATCTGCCCGATTGAGACGCCGGAGGGTCCGAATATCGGGCTGATTACCTCGCTGGCAACCTATGCCCGCGTGAATGAGTTTGGGTTCATTGAGGCGCCTTATCAAAAGGTGCATCGAGGCAAAGTCACAGGTGACATTGAATATCTCTCGGCCATCGATGGCGAGCGTTATCACATCGCGCAGGCCAACTCGGAGGTCGGGACGGATCATAAACTGAGTGCCGAAAATGTGTCCTCACGGTACGGCGGAGATTTCGTGATGGTGCCGCCGGAAAAGGTGGACTACATGGACCTCTCGCCCAAGCAGGTGGTGAGCGTAGCGACTGCTCTTATCCCTTTTCTCGAGCACGACGATGCGAACCGGGCGCTGATGGGGTCGAATATGCAGCGGCAGGCGGTCCCATTGATTCAGACGGAAGCGCCGCTGGTGGGCACCGGCATGGAAGCGATTGTTGCGCGGGATTCCGGCTATGTGGTGCTCGCTCAACGGCCCGGCGTGGTGGAAAGCGTCGATGCAACGCGGATCGTGGTCAAGACCGATCTCAAGAGAAAGGAACCGGGCAGCAAGAAGCACGAGATCTGCATGGACACCTACGACATGGTCAAGTTCAAGCGGTCCAATCAGAACACCAACATTACGCAGAAACCGGTGGTCAAGGTGGGGCAGCAGGTCAAGCGCGGTCAGGTCTTGGCGGACGGACCGGCCATCGACCGCGGCGATCTCGCACTCGGGCGCAACGTGCTGGTCGCGTTCATGCCGTGGGGTGGGTACAACTTCGAAGATGCGATCCTGCTGAGCGAGCGGCTGGTCCGCGAAGACGTCTTTACCTCCATTCACATCGAGGAATTCGAGGTCGAGGCGCGCGATACCAAGCTCGGCAAGGAAGACATCACGCGTGACATTCCCAACGTCGGCGAGGATGCGCTGCGCGATCTCGACGAGAGCGGCATTATTCGCATCGGCGCCGAAGTGAAACAGGGCGATATCCTGGTCGGCAAGGTCACGCCGAAGGGCGAGACGCAGTTGACGCCCGAGGAGAAGCTGCTGCGTGCCATCTTCGGCGAGAAGGCCGGCGATGTGAAGGATACCTCGCTGACGGTGCCGCCAGGCGTCGAAGGCATCGTCGTGGACGTCAAGATTTTCTCTCGCAAGGGCCTCGACAAGGACGAGCGCTCGAAGAGCATCGAGAGCGACGACGCCCTCAAGATTCAGCGTGAGCATCAGGACAGCCTGCGGATCGTGGAGGAGGAGAAGAACAAGAAGATCCGGAAGTTGCTGCTCGGCAAGGTGGTCGCACGCGACCTGATGGACGGCGATTCGGGGGAAATCATTCTGAAGCGCAAGGGCAAGATCGCGCCCGAGGTTTTGAAAAAGCTCAGCGATGATGAGATCCGCCGAATTATGCTCAGCGATGCGGAAGACCAAGGCGAGATTGAGGAAACGGAACGCGTCGCCAAGGAGCAGAGTGAAATCCTGCAAACGCTTTATGACGAGAAGGTCGGCCGGCTACGTCGAGGGGACGAACTGCCTCCGGGTGTCATCAAGCTGGTGAAAGTCTACATCGCCATGAAACGCAAAATTTCAGTGGGCGACAAGATGGCCGGCCGGCATGGCAACAAAGGAGTGGTGTCCCGTGTCCTTCCTGAGGAAGACATGCCCTACTTGCCAGATGGCACACCGGTAGAAATCGTGTTGAACCCTCTTGGCGTGCCCTCTCGAATGAATGTCGGTCAGATCTTAGAGACCCACCTGGGCTGGGCGGCGAAGGCCCTTGGTCTGTGGGTGTCCAGTCCGGTGTTCGAGGGCGCCACGGAAACGGAGATCAAGGCGCTGTTGAAAAAGGCGAAACTGCCAGAATCCGGACAGAGCCTCCTTTACGATGGCCGGACCGGCGAGTCGTTCCGAAGCCCGGTCACAGTTGGGTACATGTATATGCTAAAGCTCCACCATCTGGTGGACGATAAGATCCATGCCCGTTCCATCGGACCCTATTCGTTGGTGACTCAGCAGCCGTTGAGCGGCAAAGCCCAGTTCGGCGGCCAGCGATTGGGCGAGATGGAGGTCTGGGCGCTGCAGGCGTATGGTGCTGCGTCCACCCTGCAGGAATTCCTGACGGTGAAATCCGACGACGTGCCCGGCCGGTCGCGGATGTATGAAGCGATCGTGAAGGGCGAGAACTTCCTCGAGCCGGGGCTTCCGGAATCGTTCAACGTGCTGGTGAAGGAGTTGCAAAGCCTCGGTCTCGATGTGGAATTAAACAAGGCAAAAGTCTAAGGAACGCTATACGCACAACCGACTTTTCCCCTAGTTAAATAGGCTTCTCGAGCAGTACGGCTTGGGAAGGGACGCGTCTTGGCGTGTCTGGGGCGGGCGGGTGCAATGGAGGTAGAACATTGGAAGGGATCACGACCGTATTTGAAAAGCAGCCAGACGGCATGTCGTTTGATGCGATTCGCATTCGGTTGGCGTCTCCAGACAAGGTCCGTTCGTGGTCATACGGTGAAGTGAAGAAACCCGAGACCATTAACTATCGCTCGTTCAAGCCTGAAAAGGACGGATTGTTCTGCGCCAAAATCTTCGGACCCACGAAAGATTGGGAATGCAATTGCGGCAAATATAAACGCATGAAGCATCGCGGCATTGTCTGCGACAAGTGCGGCGTCGAGGTTATTCAATCAAAGGTGCGGCGCGAGCGGATGGGCCATATCGAACTTGCCGCGCCGGTCGCGCATATTTGGTACCTCAAGGGCTTGCCCAGTCGCATCGGCACCCTGCTCGATATGAGCCTGCGCCAATTGGAGCGAATCCTCTATTTCGAAAGCTACGTCGTGGTCGAGCCGGGCTCGTCGGATCTCAAGGAAAAAGAACTTGTCTCAGAAGAACGCTACCGCGCGTTGATGCAGGAGCAGGCCGGGGGATTTAAGGCCGGTATCGGTGCTGAAGTCATACGTGACCTGTTGCGAAAAATTGATATCGACGGACTATGGTCCGAGCTGCACAAGAAGGTCAAGGAGACCAACTCGCTCGCGCAGAAGAAGAAATACACCAAGCGGATGAAGGTGCTTGAAGCGTTCCGCCGGTCCGGGAACAAACCGGAATGGATGATCATGGACGTCATCCCGGTGCTTCCGCCGGAATTGCGCCCGCTCGTGCCGCTGGACGGCGGCCGGTTCGCGACGTCCGACCTGAACGACCTCTATCGTCGAGTGATCAACCGGAACAACCGACTCAAGCGGTTGATGGAATTGAAAGCGCCCGGTGTCATCATCCGCAATGAGATGCGGATGTTGCAGGAGGCGGTGGACGCACTCTTCGACAACGGCCGCCGGGGACGGGCCATCCGTGGTCCCAACAAACGGCCCCTCAAATCATTAAGCGATATGCTCAAGGGCAAGCAGGGGCGGTTTCGACAGAACCTGCTCGGAAAGCGCGTCGATTATTCCGGCCGGACGGTGATCGTCGTCGGTCCCGAATTGCGCTTGCACCAATGCGGGTTGCCCAAGAAGATGGCGTTGGAGCTTTTCAAGCCGTTCATTTTCCATAAGCTGGAGGAGCGGGGTGCGGCGACGACCATTAAGAGCGCCAAACGATTGGTGGAAAATGAGAAGCCGGAAGTCTGGGATGTGCTTGATGAGGTGATCAAAGAGCATCCGATTCTGCTGAATCGTGCCCCCACCCTGCACCGTCTTGGCATTCAGGCGTTCGATCCTATTCTTGTCGAGGGGAAGGCAATCCGCCTGCACCCGCTGGTGTGCGCGGCGTTCAATGCCGACTTCGACGGCGACCAGATGGCCGTCCATGTACCTCTGTCGGTCGAAGCGCAGATCGAAGCCCGGGTGCTGATGATGTCCATCAACAATGTGCTGTCGCCAGCCAGCGGTAAGCCGATCATGGTGCCGTCCCAGGACATGGTCCTCGGTTGCTACTGGCTGACGCGCGATCAGCCGGGCGCGATGGGGGAAGGAAAGATTTTCAGTTCGCCGGAAGAGGTCCGGATGGCGTACGACGCCGGGAAAGTGTCGGAGCATGCGCGTATCAAGGTGAGAGGCCTGACTCCCATCCGGGAAGCCGGCATGACGGAAGATACAATCCGGGACCCCTTGAAATGGAAGCAGTTTACGACCGTCGGGCGAGTCATCTTCGGCGAGTTGTTGCCGAAGAGCATGCCGTTCGAGACCGTGAATTTGGTCATGACGAAAAAGGAACTCACCAAGCTGATCGATACCTGCTATCGGCGCGCCGGTCTGAAGGAAACCGTGCTCATGCTCGATCGGATCAAAGATCTCGGATTCTTCAATGCGACGCGGGCCGGCATTTCAATTTCCATTGACGATATGCACATTCCCACGAAGAAGGGCGAGCTCATCAAGAAAGCGCAAGGGGAAGTGGGAGAAATCGAACGGCAGTATGGTGATGGACTGATCACCAACGGAGAGCGCTATAACAAAGTGATCGACATCTGGGCCCACGTCGGCGAGCAGGTCGCGAACGAAATGATGAAGGAACTCGGGGCAGAGGGTGGCGGCGACAAGCACCGCTTCAATCCGATTTTCATGATGGCGGATTCCGGCGCTCGCGGGAGCTCACAGCAGATCCGTCAATTGGGTGGCATGCGTGGGCTGATGGCGAAACCCTCCGGGGTGATCATTGAAACACCGATTACCGCGAATTTCCGCGAAGGGCTGACCGTGCTGCAATATTTTATCTCGACGCACGGGGCACGCAAGGGTTTGGCGGATACCGCTTTGAAGACGGCCAACTCCGGGTATCTGACGCGCCGTCTTGTCGACATTGCCCAGGATGTCATCGTCAGCGAGGATGATTGCGGCACGACCGATGGCATTCTGGTGACGGCGCTCGTTGAAGGAGGGGAAATCATCCAGCAACTGGGTGAACGTATCCTCGGACGCATTGCGGCCGAGGACGTGCGGGACCCCGTTACGGGCGAGTTGATAGTGGATACCAATGAAGAGTTTACCGAAGAGCGCGTCCTGACCGTGGTGGAAGCCGGATTGGATCGCGTGAAGATACGCTCCGTGCTGACCTGCGAGTCTCGGCGTGGTGTGTGCGTCAGGTGCTATGGACGCGATCTGGGTCGCGGCCGGTTGGTGGAGCGTGGCGAGCCGGTTGGCGTCATTGCAGCACAGTCCATCGGGGAACCTGGCACGCAGTTGACGATGCGCACCTTTCACATCGGCGGGACGGCCAGCAAAGTGGTCGAGCAGACGACGTTGGAATCGAAACACGCGGGATCCATTCAGTACCTCAGCTTTGATTCAAAGAAGAATGCCGATTTGCCAACTGCGTCCATTGCCGTTAGGAACAAGGAAGGCGATTGGGTGGTCATGAGTCGAAACGCGAAGGTCGCCGTTATCGACGACTCTGGGCGCGAACGCGAAAAGTATCCGGTGGTGTACGGTGCAAAGATCAAGGTCAAGAACGGCGAATCAGTCACGGTCGGTCAGCGTCTGGTCGAATGGGATCCATACTCGTTGTTGATCCTCACCGAAGCAGGCGGAAAAGTTGCCTTCGGCGATATCACTGAAGGTGTGACGATGCGCGAAGAGCTTGATGAGGTGACGGGATTGTCCCGAAAGGTGATTATCGACCACCCGGGAGCCACGTACCGGCCACGTATTTCGATCAAGGACGAGTCCGGCAAGACCGCTGCACGCTATCTTTTGCCGGTAGGGGCGCACATCTTTGTGGAAAAAACTCAGGCGGTCTTCGCAGGAGACGTGCTTGCACGCATCCCGCGTGAAACGACCAAGACGAAAGATATTACGGGCGGACTGCCTCGCGTCGCAGAGCTATTCGAAGCGAGAAAGCCAAAAGAGCACGCTGTGATCAACGAGATTGATGGGACGGTGGAATACGGCGGCTACGTGAAGGGTATGCGGAAAGTCATTGTGCGTAATGACATGGGTGACGCGAAGGAATATCTCATCCCCAAAGGCAAGCATCTGAACGTGCAGGAGGGCGATTGGGTCAAGGCCGGTGAGCCGCTGATGGATGGGTCGGCGAATCCGCATGACATTCTGGACATCAAGGGACCCAAGGAACTTCAGAAGTACCTTGTGGACGAAGTGCAGGAGGTCTATCGGCTGCAAGGGGTCACGATCAATGACAAGCATATCGAGATCATCGTTCGGCAGATGTTGCGGAAGGTGCGTGTCGAGGATCCTGGAGACACCGAGTTTCTTGCCGGGAGTCAGGTGGACAAGTTCGTTTTTGCGGACGAGAACGAAAAAGTCCTCGCGTCCGGCGGGCGGCCTGCAGCTGCCAAGCCGGTCTTATTGGGCATCACCCGCGCCTCGTTGACCACTGATAGCTTTATTTCTGCCGCATCGTTCCAGGAGACGACACGCGTGTTGACGGAGGCCGCGATCAACGGCAAGGTGGACAACCTGTTGGGTCTGAAGGAGAACGTTATTGTGGGCCGCTTGATACCGGCAGGGACCGGCCTGGCGGAGTATAGGGACACGTTCGTGCTGAACGAAAAGGATGACGAGGCGGCGTTGCCCGTGCAGGAAGCATCCAGCGCTGCGTTGGTGACTGAATCCGAAGGCGGCTGATCGTTCTTCATGCGCGAAAGTGTATGTTAAAACGTGATTTCCGCTTGACAGACAACAGAGTGACTCTATATCATTCGATGGTTTTGCTTCTGAAGGGATAAGGACGCGCATGCCGACCATTAATCAGCTGGTGAGACGTGGGCGTAAGCTCTCGCAGTTCAAGACAAAAAGTCCTGCCCTTGCGCGTTCGCCCCAAAAGCGTGGAGTGTGCATTCGGGTGTACACGACGACGCCAAAAAAACCGAATTCGGCGTTAAGAAAAGTGGCGCGCGTCCGATTAACAAATGGCATGGAAGTCACATCATACATCCCGGGAGTGGGGCACAATCTCCAAGAGCATTCGATCGTGTTGGTGCGTGGAGGTCGTGTCAAGGATCTTCCGGGTGTCCGATACCACCTTGTCCGGGGGGCCCTCGATGCGGTCGGCGTACAGAACCGGCGTCAGGGCCGCTCCAAGTACGGCGCAAAACGGGCCAAAGCCGGCGCTGCCTGAAAGATCTAAGGAGCATTCATGTCCCGGCGTCACAGTATCCCTCCGCGAGAGGCCGCTCCCGACCCTAGGTTCCACGACAAGCTGATCGGGAAGTTTGTCAACGCGCTTATGCGTAACGGCAAGAAGAGCACGGCTGAACGTATCTGCTATGGGGCCTTTGATGTCATTAGGCAGAAGACGAACGACGATCCATTGAAAGTTTTCAAATCGGCCATCGAAAACGTGAAGCCAGTCGTAGAGGTCAAGTCCCGACGCGTCGGAGGTGCTTCCTATCAGGTACCCGTGGAGATCCGGCCCGTGCGGCGGGTCGCTCTGGCGTTTCGGTGGATCCAGGATTATTCTAAGGCCCGTGCCGGAAAAAGCATGGTTGAGAAGCTGGCGGGAGAATTGTTGGATGCCGCGAATAACACCGGCGCATCCGTAAAAAAACGGGAAGATGTCCATCGCATGGCCGAAGCCAATAAGGCGTTCGCCCATTATCGGTGGTGAGCTGCAGGGGAAGGAAATGAGCGCGACCGGCCACGTTCCTGCGTGACGTTCCAGTCGACACGCCCGTCCTTATCGACAGACTCAATTTAGCGACTTCTATAGTCAGGAGCAGATGACGGCGGTATCCCCCGTGATCAAAGGATACCGATCGTTTCCGGGTTGAACAAGTTCGGTGTGGAGGACTTATGGCGAAGGCGAAGTATGAGCGGAAGAAGCCGCATGTGAACATCGGGACGATCGGGCATGTGGACCATGGGAAGACGACGTTGACGTCGGCGTTGACGAAGGTGATGGGCGACAAGGGGATGGCCAAGTTCATCAGCTACGACGAGGTGGCGAAGGCCAGTGAGTCCCAGGGTCGGCGCGATGCCACCAAGATTTTGA
>VBOG01000039.1 GCA_005877815.1 Nitrospirota bacterium | reverse complement strand
CAGAATCGGAAACGGTTCTTCCGATACATGGATCGCCGGGGCCCCCTCGATCGGCCGAAAACCGTCAGCCGCCCGGAATGTGGCTGAACGAATTTGCCGGCGATGAAATTCGCGCACCTCGATTGTGAGCGTGTACTCGTCGACGAGATTCCAGGTGTAGCCGTGCAGCTTGCCGTTGACATTCTCGATGAGACCGGGCGGCCCGTAGAGCCGTAGCGTCTTGTCCCGGCCGAGGATAATCCGCAGAAGCCGGTCGAATCCGACGAAGTGATCCATGTGAGTATGGGAAACGAAAATATCCGTCGCCCGCAGCAACCGCGTCGGGCCCAGCGCTTCATTGTCGCCGAGATCGAACAGCAATGAGCGGTGGGCCCAGCGGATGTCCACGTAGAGCCCAGGATCACCGAACGGCAGGTTGACGAGAGAGCTGGCAAAGGAAGGATTCATGGTCGCTCGCTGCAACGGTTCGTTAAGGCCGTTGCCACCGTCCGTTGCAGACCTTCGTGAGTGATGCGGCGAACCGCGCTTCCTTTAAAGGTCGCGCGGAATTCTCCCTCCGACTGTGACGCCAGGCTGCTGAGCTCGGGATTGAGCGTTAATGAAGTCGCGCGAAACGCCGGTTCCGCCGTGGCATTGGCCTGATGGTTATAGGGGCAGACATCGAGACAGTCATCGCAGCCGAAGATCTTGTTATCCGCTGCCGCCGCGAATTCTTCAGGGATCCGTCCCTTTTGCTCGATCGTCAAATACGACAGACACCGGCGGGCATCCAGGACATAGGGTTCCGTGATGGCGCCTGTCGGGCAGGCGCGAATGCAGAGCGTGCAAGTGCCGCATAGGTCGGCCGCGGGTTCATCCGGGTCGAGATCGGCGGTCGTGAGAACGTCCCCCAGCAGCAGCCAGGAGCCGTGTTCCGCAGACACAAGGTTGCAATGTTTGCCGATCCATCCCAATCCCGCGCGCTGCGCCCAGGCTTTTTCCATCACCGGCCCGGTGTCCACATAAGATATCGCTCGCGAATCCGGTACCTTCCGGCAAAGGAACGTAGTCAGAGATTTGAGGCGGTCGCCGAGCACTGCGTGATAATCGGTGCCACGGGCGTAACGGGCAATACGGCCGAGTCCATGGAGCTCGTCGGGACGTTCATCGGTATAGTAATTCATTCCTACTGAGACGATGGACCGGATGCCGGGAAGCAACAAGGCCGGGTTGCTTCGTTTCGCGCGCGTTCTGGACATCCACTGCATCTCGCCGTGGTACCCGCGCGCGAGCCATTCGTTGAGACGGCCGGCTTCGGGGCGGTCAGGTGTGACTCGGCTGACGCCGACGGCATCGAACCCGAGCTCCCGGGCGTGTTGCTTGACCTGCTCGGTGAGTGTCATGGAGCATTCTGAGGGCAGTCGAAATAGACCGTGAATTTCGCGGTGCATTGCCGGGCCTGGCAGACTCCGCATGTCCCCGTGATGCGGGTCTTCCAGTCGGTCAGCTTGTTGTCGAAGCGACAGGAGATGCCGCCGCTCTTCTCGATATCGGCCCAATGTGTCTTGGTGGCGGTGTTGATCGCGACCTTACATGAGGGGGGAATCGCCACGTTGCAATGTTTCCCGCCGACGCCTTTTTTGATCGCCGCGACTTGGCAGGAACTCGAGGTCTGGGTGTCGCGCCCGAGCCCCTGCGCATCAGCTTGAACCGCCCCGACGGCGCAGAGGAAAAGTGCTGTCGCAAATAATCGGAGAGGTGACATGCAGCCATGCTACCAGCTTCGGTGTGTAGTGGGCAACGAAGGCCCGCCCCATGCTAAACTTCTCCCATGACGAAAGCCGCCATCGCGGACATCCTTCAAGAGATCGCATTGCTCCTCGAGATCAAGGGTGAAAATCCTTTCAAGGCCAAGGCCTATAGCGCGGCCGCGCGGGCTGTTGAAACGCTTCCGGACGATCCGGCCGTGCTGCTGGAAAAAGGCGAACTACAGAACGTCAAGGGCATAGGCGAGGGGATCTCCGCCACCGTGCGCGAGCTCATCACGAGCGGAACATCAAGCTTGCATGCCGAACTCCAAGAACTGTTTCCGTCGGGCCTCATGGAGCTCGCCGACGTACCGGGGCTCGGTGCCAAGAAGATCAAGGTCATCTATGAGAGGTTGGGCATCAGTACGGTCGGCGAACTGCAATATGCCTGCATTGAGAATCGGCTCGTGGACCTTCCCGGATTTGGCCTGAAGACCCAGGAAAAGATTCTGGCGGGCCTCCGGCAATATCACCGCAACCAGGGTTTCCATCTGTATAAAAATGTCATCGAGGATGCCGAGCGCATCTTACAGACCGTGCGGGACACGCCGGGAGTCAGTGAGGCCGAGCTTGCGGGCGAGTTTCGCCGGCGCATGGAAGTGATTCAGGACATCTCAATCGTGATGACCGGCGGCGAACCAACTTTACTGATGGAAAGGCTTGCCGGCATCAAAGATGTTACAGGGCTGGACTTTCAGCCGGATTCATCCACGATCACCGCACGATCTCCTCAAGGCATTTCGGTTACGATCAAGATCGTCGGCGCTTCAGAGTATGGGTGGCAGCTTATCCATGCGACGGGCAGCTCCGAGCATGTCGCATTGCTTGAGGCGCGACTCAAGGAACGTGGAGCGCATCCCAAAGGCAGCAGCGAAGACGCGATTTACGCTGCCGCGGGGCTGCCGTACATCGTCCCCGAGCTTCGCGAGGGACACGGCGAAATCGAGCTCGCGCAGGCCGGCCGGCTGCCGGTTCTGCTTGAGCCGGGACAGATCCGAGGGTTTTTTCATACTCACACGCTCTATAGCGACGGTGCCGCCTCGGTCGAAGACATGGTCGGTGGAGCGAAAGCGCTCGGGTATCGGTATATCGGCATCTCCGATCACAGTCAGTCGGCGTTCTACGCCAACGGCCTCAAGGAGGATCGTATCCGCGCGCAGCATGCGGAGATCGCGGCGGTCCAGAAGAAGCTGCCGGGTATCCGCATCTTCAAGGGCATCGAATCCGATATTCTCGTGGATGGGTCGCTGGACTATCCCGACGAGGTCTTGGCGATGTTTGATTTCGTCATCGGTTCCGTCCATAGCCGTTTCAATCTCTTGGAGGAAGACCAGACGCACCGGATCTGCCGGGCGCTCACGCACCCCTACCTGACCATGCTCGGCCATGCGACGGGCCGCTTGCTGCTATCACGGGACGGCTATCGCGTCGATCTCCGAAAGGTGATTGAAACAGCGGCGGCACACCGGAAGATTGTGGAGATCAATGCGAGCCCGCATCGGCTCGAACTGAACTGGCGACTCTGCGGCTACGCGAAATTGCAGGGCGTGAAGTTCAGCATCAATCCCGACGCCCATAGCGTTGAGGCACTCTCCAACGTGCCGTTCGGCGTGAATATCGCGCGGAAGGGCGGGCTCGGCGCCGACGATATCGTCAATACGCTCTCGGTCGAAGGCATGGAGTCGCTGCTCCGTTCCATGAAGCCTGCCGCTACCGCTTGAGCATGCGAGCATAACGCGTTCCTTGATCGGAACTTCAAGGGGTGAGCGCATGAAGGTTCACTCCTACCAGGAGACGATTCCCTCTACATCGACCTGTCTGAAAAGGCGGGCGTGGAATCCCGTGAAGTCGCCCAAGGGGTCGTCTTGGATCTCGATAGCGGGGCAGGTGGTGGGCATTGACATCGATCACGCCAGTCGGATCGTTGATCTTTCCCACCTGGAATCCGAAGCCCTGCCCATTCCGAAAGTACAGAAATTGGGGTCAGAGTAAGATTTCCGAGGGGGAGTTCTGGGCCCGACTTGAGAGCCATCCTATTTCTGCGAAGAATGTAGATTACCGAAGATAGCCCAAGACATCCTCTTCACGAACCAGCACCAAGTCTTCATCGTCGCCCTCCACTTCTCTGGCGGCGTATTTTTCATACAGGATGTGCTCGCCCGGCTGGAGGGTGGTCTTCACAAATGTCTTCTTCTTGACCTTCTCCTTCGAATCCTTATCCTCGACAAAGCGACCCGCGCCCACGGCGAGGACCTCTCCTTCCTGCGGTTTCTCTTGCGCGGCGTCCGGAATGATAATGCCGCCGGTGCTCTTCTCGCTCGGCCCGCCTGCCCGGATCAATACCCAATCGTGCAACGGTTTTAATTTCATCGGCGTACGTCCTTTCATGAACGCGCGGAGTTTACCGGCGGTGTCCCCAATACATCTGATTGGGACGGCACGCTCCATAAGCTTAGCACGTCTCTCATTGAGAAAAATGGACAGGAACGGGCGCGGCAAGAGGCGCCCCTACGACGACAAATCTATAGATCCTTCACTTCGTTCAGGATGACAACGTGTAAAGGGCGCTTGAATTGCGCCCCTACGGGAACGTAAATTCTTTTAGCTCGATTTTCTCCATCGCTTGCTTGACGAGGCCATGCACATCCAGAAGTGATTCGGCTCTCCGGATTTCTTCAAGATTTGCACGGGTACTCGGATTCGGCGGGGTGAAGAGGCTGCAGCAGTCCTGATCCGGTTGGATGGATGTTTCGTAGGTACCGATCCGCTGGGCGTGCTCGGTGATCTCCACCTTATCCATGCCGATCAACGGCCGGAGGAAGGGGATCGTGGCAGCCTCGTCCACAACGGTAATATTGCCGGCGGTCTGCGAGGCGACCTGGCCCAGACTGTCGCCTGTTGCCAGCGCCCAGCACTCGTTGGTCCTTCCAACCTCCTCGGCGATCCGCACCATCATGCGGCGGTACAGCACGATCCGCAGCGGCGCCGGCGCCGTCACCACGATTTGCCGTTGAATGTCGCCGAACGGGACCAGATACAGACGCGAATAGTATTGGTGGCGGGTCAAGCGTTGAGCCAGTTCTTCCGCTTTTTCGGCTGAGGCCCGGCTCACGAAGGGATGACCGTGAAAATGAATGAAGACGGCCTTACAGCCTCGTTTCATCATGCGATAGGCGGCTACCGGCGAATCGATGCCGCCGGACAAGAGGCACGCCACCTTCCCCGACATTCCGACCGGCAGGCCGCCCGGTCCCTGAAACCGCTCCCAATAGTAATAGGCGCCCGCGCCCATGATCTCGATGTGAATTGTCAGCTCCGGGTTGCCCAGGATGACCTGCGCTCCGGTGCGCTCCACGACGGCGGCGCCGACGATGCGGTTCACGTCCACCGACGTCAAGGGATAGCTTTTATCGGCGCGCTTGGCGGTGACCCGGAAGGTATGAAGCGGTAGGCCTTGGATCGACTCGCAGACGGCGGCGCTCAACATCTCGATGTTACTTGAGACGTACAGGGCCGGAGCGAAGTTGGCGATGCCGAATGTGCTCTCCAGTCTTGGCTTCATCACGGACCAGCGTGACGCGTCTTTCAGTGAGATGCGGAGACGTCCGGCCAGGCTTTCGATATGGCAGTGACCGATGCCGCACAGCGCGAGGCGGAGGTTTTGTACGAGACGGTCCACCAGCAGGGGCCGGTTGCGCCCCTTCAACGCAAGTTCATGGTAGTGCGCGATGATGTAGTACATGGAGGCGACGGAGCCGGTTTAGTGTCCGACGGATTCGAGGTATCGCTCGCAGTCAATCGCGGCCATGCAGCCGGAGCCTGCGGCCGTGATGGCCTGCCGATAGACATGATCCTGGACATCGCCTGCGGCAAATACGCCAGGAACACTGGTCTTCGATCCTCCGAACGTCAGGATGTAGCCTCCCTCGTCGAGCGACAACTGATCTTTGAACAGGCCGGTATTCGGCGAATGACCGATGGCGACAAAGACGCCGGCGCTCGGCAGTACGGATGCGGAACCGGTCTGCAGGTTCATGAGCCGTACGCCGGTGACGATCGGATTGCCGAGGATCTCTTGCACGACGGTGTTCCACAGGAATGAGATCTTCGGGTGCATCTTCGCGCGGTCCTGCATGATGTCCGAGGCCCGGAGGGTCTCGCGTCGGTGAATCACCGTCACGTGCGACGCGAATTTTGTGAGGAAGATCGCCTCTTCCATTGCCGTGTCGCCGCCGCCGACCACCACGAGATCCTTGCCTTTGAAAAAAAAACCATCGCACGTGGCGCAGGTGGATACGCCGTGGCCGAGCAAGCGCCGCTCTGACGGAATTCCAAGCATCTTCGAGGAGGCGCCTGAGGCGATGATGAGCGTCTTGGTCTCAACGATTTCCACGCCTTCGACAACCAATTTGAAAGGCGTCGTCTTTAAATCCACCGCCGATACATTGCCCGCCAGGAATTCAGTTCCGAATCGTTCCGCCTGTGCCCGCATTTCACTCATGAGTTCCGGCCCCATGATCGCATGCCGAAAGCCGGGATAATTTTCAACCTCAGTGGTCGTCGTCAATTGCCCGCCGGCTTGGATGCCTTCAATGACGAGGGGCCAAAGGTTGGCCCGCGAGGCATAGATCGCCGCCGTCAATCCAGCGGGTCCGGAGCCGATGATGACCACATTTCGCATGTCAAGAATTTAGCATAGCCCTTCTCAACAATGCACGACTGCCGCCTGATAGCATTCGCTTCCATGGAAATCTTTTGATACACTGCGCTGCCGACATAGGGACCAAGACTATGGTGCAAGCGAACATTGTTCTCCATACGATGGAGCGACTCAGACACGCCCTGCCCGAAGGATACGCCTTGCCGGAAGCGGTCTGGCGTCGCCGGCACCGGGGGTTCTTAGTATTTCTCCTTTGCCATGCGGTCAGCCTGACAATCATCAGCCTCGTCACGGGACACACGACGCTATTCAGCTTGGGCGTCGGCAGTTGGATTGCCCTCTTTGCATTGTTGGGAGCCATCCCCTATTGGTCCCGGAAGGTTCGGGCATCATGGGTCAGTCTAGGCCTCGTCACTTCCTCAGCCCTGCTCGTCCATCTGTCGGGCGGGTACATCGAGATGCATTTCCATTATTTCGCCATCGTGACGTTCCTCGCACTCTACCAGGACTGGACCCCGTTCCTGTTGGCTGTCGGGTATGTGGTCCTCCAGCATGGGCTCGGCGGGTATTTCTTCCCACACATGGTTTACAATCATCCTGATGCGTGGTCCAATCCCTGGAAGTGGGCATTCATCCATGCCGGGTTCCTTTCGTCGGCCTGCATCGGAGTGATCATTGCCTGGCGCGCCAACGAATCCAACCGGGCTCGCATCGAAAATCTCCTGAACTCGTCATCCGAAGGGTTCCTGGGGGTGGATCTCCAGGGACGGATTATCTTTGCCAATCCTGCGATTGAAGTCCTGACCGGCCATTCTGTTTCCGCATTGATCGAACGACCGATTGACGACCTCTTGGTAGAGCTCGTGGAGCCTGGCACATCAGGTTTCCCCCAGAGCTCATCCAACATACGAAGATCGCTGGCAGCTCCCGACGAAACATATGAAGGAGAAGCCATATTCCGCCGACAGGATGGAAGACAGCTGATTGTTGAATATGGCACCAGTCCCCTAAAAGACCGGACGGAGCTGTCCGGTATCGTGCTCACACTCACGGACATCACGAAGCGCAAGCGGGCCGAAGAAGCGTTGAAGGCGAGCGAGGAACGGTTCCGATCCTTCGCGCAATCTGCCGTGGATGCGATCATTTCAGCCGACCACGAGGGAAGCATTCTTTCCTGGAACAAGGGGGCGGAGGTCGTCTTCGGCTATGCGGAAGCAGAGGTCCTCGGCCAGCGCCTTACCCTGCTCATGCCGGAACGATACCGGGAGGCTCATGCACGAGGATTGGAACGGATGAGAGCGGGGGGCGCTCCCCGCGTGATTGGCAAGACGGTGGAGCTGCATGGCCTGAGAAAAGATGGTGCGGAATTTCCGATGGAATTGTCGCTGTCCACATGGAAGACCGGCGACGTGACATTCTATGGCGGCATCATTCGGGACGCCAGCGAGCGCAAGCGTGCGGAGGAAGCGCTTCGGTCCAGTGAAGAGCAACTCCGCCAGTCACAGAAGATGGAAGCCATCGGCCGTCTCGCCGGGGGGGTGGCTCATGACTTCAACAATCTTCTCCTCGTGATTACGGGATATAGCGATCTGGCCCTTAGCCGCCTCGAGGCCCCTCAGCTTCAAAACGAGATCGAACAGATCAAAAAGGCGGCGAATCGCGCGGCGTCTTTAACCCGCCAATTGTTGGCCTTCAGCCGCAGACAGATGCTGGTGCCGAAGGAGTTGGATCTCAACGGCGTCATCACCGATATGCACAAAATGCTTCATCGCTTGATCGGTGAAGACATCAATATTGTGACGCTCCCCGGATCTAGTCTCGGGCAGGTGAAGGCCGATGCGGGGCAAATCGAGCAGGTCATTTTGAACCTCGTCGTGAATGCCAGAGACGCCATGCCGAAAGGCGGGCGACTGATCATTGAAACCGCCAACGTCGAACTGGATGAAGCGTATAGCCGGGGGCATGTCGATGTGAGGCCGGGTCCGTACGTCATGCTGGCCGTGAGCGACAACGGCTCCGGCATGGACGCCGCGACGAAAGCGCGTCTGTTCGAGCCATTTTTTACGACCAAGGAGCAGGGGAAGGGCACAGGATTGGGCCTGGCGACGGTCTATGGCATCGTGAAGCAGAGCGGCGGAAATATCTGGGTGTACAGCGAACCTGGAAAGGGCACGACATTTAAGGTGTATTTGCCGCAAGTGCAGCATGTTGACCAAACCGTTGAATCCGCTCCCATTACGCCCCCGGCGTCCCATGGATCCGAAACCATCCTACTGGTCGAGGATGAGGAGATCGTGCGCACCTTGGTCGCGGGAATCCTCGAGTCGAGAGGCTATGCTGTTCTGAAGGCGCAAAATGGTGAGGAGGCATTGAGGATCTTTCGGGAGCAGGGCGACGCGATCCAGTTGATGATCACCGATGTCGTCATGCCGCAGATGGGAGGCGCCGAACTGGCAGGCCATCTGGCGACCTTGCGGCCCCAATTAAAACTGCTCTACATGTCCGGGTATACCGACGACGCCATCGTGCATCACGGCGTGTTGGAAGCAGGGAAAGCATTTTTACAAAAACCATTTACGCCGGAAGCCCTGGCGCGGAAGGTGCGAGAGGTTCTGGACGGCCCCGTCATGCCGACCGCTTGAGTTCCTCATAGATTCGCTTGACGTCCTGGCGCACGTGTTCCCGTGTTGCCGTTCCATCAATCACGTAATCCGCCAATTTGATCTTTTCCGCAAGTGGCATTTGCGCGCGAATACGCTTGAGAGCGTCATGTTCCGAGAGAGTATTGCGCTGCATCAGGCGGCGAACCTGCGTGCCTTCATCGGCTGTCACCACGATGATGCGATCCATTCGTCGATGAGCCCCTGCTTCGATCAACAGCGCGGCATCATACATAATGACCGCATGCGGGTCTTTTTCCGAGATCTCTTGTGTCGCCCGCTCTTGTGCCATCGACACATAAGGGTGGACGATGGTATTCAGCCGCTTGAGCTGATCGGGATGATCGAAGACAAGCGAGCCCAGCCGACGCCGGTCCAACGTCCCATCGGGGTGCAACATCTGATGCCCGAACGTCTCGGCGATCCCGACTAACGCTGGCTGCCCGGAACTGACCGCATGGCGGGCGAGGACATCGGCGTCAATCAAAGAGGCGCCACACTCGACGAAAAGTTGGGAGACGGTGCTTTTGCCGGTCGCGATTCCGCCTGTCAGACCAACACGCAACATGGCGAAACTTTAACACATTGCATCAGCACGACAAAGCCCGCTAGAATCCGGCGCGATGAGCGTAGACCTACTAGACGATACAATGAAAACCCAACTCGCGCTGGAGTGGGAACGGTTCCGAAAGGCGCTCTCTCAAGCGGGAGATATCGCCGCCCTGAACCTGGATGAATGGCGAATTGTTTCAGAGCGAGACCGAAAAGGCCTGCCGCCGGCCGTTTCTGTCCTAGCCGTGCAATCTTTGGTGAAGATGGAGAAATCCGGTCTTCGCGGACAATCGATCCGATTGGGAGAGGAGACGAAAGACTCGACGTTACGGATGTTGGCGAAGGCGCAGTCCGGCGAGATACAACTCCAGGATGCGGACCATAGCGAAGTCTATTCGGTTCTGGCGTATCAGGCCGGCAAGCGACTCGGACTGCATGATATGCCGGCGTCCGTCTTCGGAGACGCCATGGCGTATCTTTTGACTGGATGGATGCAAGCCCACGCCGTTGAAGCCCGGTATCCCGACAAACTCATCTACGAATTCAAGAAAGTCGCGGGGAGTCCTCCCGAGGGAGGCTTTCTCTGGAGCAATCTGCAGTCGCTGACGTGCCGGAAAGCCTTCAAGGCGATGATTGAAACGGCGGGTTTGGTCGGGACGCCGGCTTTTCGATGAGATGGTTGCTTACCGCGGCCGTGTTTCCGGCCGGTCTCCTCCTTGCCGGCGCGATTCTCGCGGCCGAACCGCATGGCCGAACCCTCGTCGTCAACCCGGACGGAACCGGCGCGTATACTGAAATTCAGCCTGCCATTGACGACGCCAAGCCTGGAGATACGATCCTCATCAAGGCTGGAAGCTATCGCGAAGATGTCGTGGTGCACAGCAAGGACAGCCTCAAGCTGATTGGTGAATCGCGGGATACGGTCTCAATTCTCGGGTTGAAACGGGTCGGGGCCTTCAGGGTCGGCAAATGGCCCTATGGCGCGAACCGCATTGAGATTCGCGACCTCACCATCTCGGAGAACGGGGGGCTGGCCGTGGGAATTTTTAACGGCGCGCATATCCTCTTATCGAACATTCGCGTGCAAGGGCTCGTGTACGTTCAACAAGCGAAAGATGTCCGGATCGAGCAGAGCCAGCTTGGCAGGAGTGAAACGACCGGGGTGTCGTTCGTCGACTCCCAGGGCGAGCTGACCGGCAGCGACGTTCGGGATAACGATTACGGCGTGACGGTCGCCGGCCGATCCAATGTCCGCATTGCCGACAATGTGATCGCGAACAGTCAGTATGAAGGGATCGTCATCCAAAAAGGCTCGATGGGCGAGGTGATGAGGAACAGACTCATCAATAATGGGGGAGGCATTGCCGTGCAGGACGGTGCGCACGCGGAACTCACAGAGAACAAAATCGTCTCTTCTTCTCCATGACCGACGAATGTGGCCTCGCGGAAGCGACAGCCACCAGGCCTCTCACGCACGACGACTTAAAAAAGCAATCCGAGTCAACTGCAGGGTCTCATAGTAAAAAGCCCTATATGCTGTAGGGTTTCACCTACACGCAAGATTTCAAACTTACTTCTCAAAACTGACGACGTCGATCGCTACGCTTGCGGTATAGACCGTCTCAGGATCATGTCGTAATCGTGCTTCCTTGAGCATGATGCGTGGACTTGACGTCACCATGCCTTCATAGCTAAGGACGCCGTTTGTGGTGATAGTAATCGGACGGGAGAAATTGACCAGCTTGTCATTTAAATACACCATATAGCGGCGGATATGATGAGTGCGGACTTCTATTCGGTTTCCATCCACAATCTCAGCCTCCAACTTGGCATAGATGCGGTTGGTGATGAATTTATCCTTGTGATCGATGAGTGCCTCCGTGAAGCGGGCAATGCGTTCGGTGCCGTCTATCCTGATCCACCCAAAAGGGGCGAGGTGGGACGCGTCGCGCACCACGGTTAATTGCTTGGGGTTCGGCTCACGGCGCTGATGATCGAGCCACGCAATGAGTGCCGGAAGTTCCTCGCGTGGAAAGAAATGGCCGCCGGCCTGTGGATGCACATGATGATGCTCGCGATACACATATGGATATCCGAGACGTTCCAATTCCCCCACGCTGGCGCGACTGAGATCCACCGGCATGACATGGTCCTCCGTTCCATGGATGATATACAGCGGGGTCTGGCGGAAGTTCTCTAGAAACGGCATCAGGACGTTGTCGAGACCGGCCGCCATCGGGACAACCGCCGCAAAACGTGTCGCATGATGAGCCCCGATCAGGTAGGCGCCGATACCGCCGTTCGACATGCCGGTGAGAAATACTCGATTGGGATCAACGTGGTATCGCGATTGAACATCCTGTAGAGTCGCCATCACCAGGTCTTCAGCGTGCCTTGTCCACCAGGCGCCGTCACGATCCGTCGGGCAGGCGAGGATGTATTTGTCTCCCAAGCGGCTTTGCCAACGCTCGAGATAGTTGTCCCCCGTGAATCCCGCCCCATGGAGGCAGATGACGAGACCGTAGGCGGTATCCGGCGAGTAGTTGGTCGGAACATAGAGTCCATAGTGGCCGACTTTCTGTGATCGGAGTTCCAGGCTGGGTTGCGTACCAACGGGTTCCTTTCCGTAGGCCGGCCGCGAGGAAAGCAGTGCCTGGACGGCTGAAACGGTGGCGTCAGGGCGAGTCAGAATCTCAGTCAACAGGTCATCCGCTGTGTCTGCATTGCGGCTGGCCAGATATTTTGTCACTAAATCCGACAAGGTTGGCGGGTTCAGAGCATCTGTTGCTAACGTCATGCTCGCCAAGCTGAGTAGCAGCGCCAGAAGACCTGCATGGAAGACCCGTCCAACCTGCATCGAAATCCCTTTTCTTTTCGACCACTGCTGAAGTAACCTGATACGGTTCCCCCGCCTTCATATTTTAACAAGGAGCGAAGACGAATGGCCGGATTTCCGATCGAGCCCGCAAGCCGGATCAAAACACTGCCGCCCTATCTATTTGCCGCGATAGATGAGATGAAGCAAAAGGCGATTGCCAAAGGAGTGGATATCATCAATCTGGGCATTGGAGATCCCGACTTACCGACACCCGCACCCATCGTGGAGCGGATGCGCGAGGAGGTGGGGAATGCCAGACATCATCAGTACCCGTCCTATGAGGGCATGCTTGCGTTTCGCCGGGCGGTGGCAGACTGGTACAAGTGGCGGTTCGGCGTCGTGCTCGATCCCGACGCGGAGGTCCTGACGCTGATCGGTTCCAAGGAAGGCATTGGCCACGTGCCGCTCGCGTTCGTCGATCCAGGCGATGTCGTCCTCGTCCCGAGTCCGGGCTACCCGGTGTATCCCGTGGGGACAAGTTTCGCCGGCGGCACCTCCTATTTTATGCCCATCACCAAGGCGAATGATTACCTGCCGGACTTGGCCGCCGTTCCGAAGGATGTCGCGCGAAAAGCCAAACTGATGTTCCTCAACTACCCGAATAACCCCACCTCGGCGACGGCGGGCAAGGACTTTTTCAAGCGCGTCGTCGACTTTGCCCAGGAACATCGGATCATCGTCTGCCATGATGCCGCCTATTCGGAAATTTATTACGATGGCCGCAAACCGCCAAGCTTTTTAGAAATCGAAGGCGCGAAAGAAGTCGGCGTCGAATTCCACTCGCTGTCGAAGACCTTCAACATGACCGGCTGGCGTATCGGGTTCGCCGTTGGAAATAGACAGGTGCTGGCGGGCTTGGGGAAGGTCAAGAGCAATCTTGATTCGGGGGTGTTTCAAGCCGTCCAGGGAGCCGGCATTGCGGCACTTGAGAGCAAGGATGTATTGGCTGCCGACATCCGTTCGATGTACCAGGAACGGCGTGATGTATTACTCCCCGGGCTGAAGCGGATCGGGCTTGAGGTTGAGCCACTGCGAGCCGCGTTTTATGTGTGGATCACCGTACCGAAGCCTTTTACTTCAGCTTCCTTCACGGCCCATATCCTCGAGAAGGCCGGCATTGTGACAACCCCGGGAAACGGATTTGGGCAGGCCGGTGAAGGCTACATCCGCATGACGGTCTGCACCAAAAAGGAGCGGCTGGCGGAAACTGTGGCGCGGTTGGAGAAGGCGGGACTGACGCCTTAACGGTTGTGAACGGATGTCCAGAACGATGGGTCGCGTGGCGGCTTATATTGGGATCGGATCGAATGTCGGAGACCGGCGGGATTTCTGCTCCCGCGCGCTTGGATTGTTAGGCCTCCTTCCAGAGAGCGCGTTAACCGCCTATTCTTCCACATATGAAACACAGCCGGTCGGGGATGTCGGCGGGCCCTTCTTGAATCTGGTGGCGGAGGTTCAGACAGGACTCGAGCCGCGACGCTTGCTGGCGATTCTCCAGGAAACCGAACAGGGGCTGGGACGCGATGCCGAGCGCCGGGCCGGGCCGCGCACGCTGGACCTCGATCTTCTGTTGTACGGTGACCGAGTCATCAACGAAGAAGGCGTCCTTGTCGTGCCTCACCCACGCCTACATCTTCGCCGCTTTGTCTTGACCCCCTTGGCTGAATTGGCGCCGACGCGTCGGCATCCGACGTTGCATCACACGATGGCTGAGTTATTATCGTCGCTTCAGGACCCCCATGAAGTCCGCCGCGTGGACGATCCCGTCGTGCCGTGGATCCGGCCGGCAGGACGCTGCGGACTTGCCGGCATGTGAATGCACACGATTCGAACCATCAAAGGTATGGTGGCATGGTCTCGGTCGGCGGAACGAGACGGCCGCAGCATCGGCTTCGTGCCAACGATGGGCGCGCTCCATGAAGGACATAAGTCCTTGATCAAGTCAGCACGGGCCGCGTGTGATGCGGTGGTCGTCAGCATTTTTGTCAACCCGTTGCAGTTCGGTCCGATGGAAGATCTCGAACGCTATCCGCGCCCGCTTGAAGAGGACATGCGTCTCTGCCGGCGCGAAAAGGTGGATGTGGTGTTTCTGCCTGCGGTCGATGAGCTATATCCCTCCGCTTTCGAGACCGCCGTCTCGGTCCAGCGGTTGACCCGGCGTTTCGAAGGGATTTCCCGTCCGGGACATTTCGGCGGCGTGGCCACTGTCGTCACAAAGCTCTTGAACATCGTGCATCCCGGCAAGGCATTTTTCGGGCAGAAGGATTATCAGCAGGCCGCGGTGGTGTCTCGATTGGTCGCTGACCTGAATATCTGTACCGAAATCATCGTGCGTCCGACCGTCCGTGAGCCGGATGGCCTGGCGCTAAGTTCCCGCAATACGTTCTTGACCCTCGAGGAGCGCAAGGCTGCGACCGTCCTGTATCAAGCGCTCGCGGCTGCACGCGATGTGATTCGAGATGGGGAACGATCGGCCAAAAAAATTCGCGCGGCCATGATTCGGACGATTTGGGAAGAGCCGCTCGCACGGCTCGATTACGCCGCCGTCGCGGACGCAGAGACGCTGGAGGAAGTCCGGTCAGCGCGTGGACGCCTCGTGTTGCTGCTCGCGGTCTGGATCGGAAACACACGGTTGATCGACAATATGGAGCTCCTCTGCCGATGATGCGCGAAGACGGCATCGGTCTCTACATCCACATACCGTTTTGCGCCCGGGTCTGCCACTTCTGCGCATTCGTCACCCAAGGCCATCGGGAAGATCGTGCGGCGGCGTTCGTCTCGGACCTTTTCGAGGAGATCCGACTTCTCGGCCACACATCTGCACAGGCGCGGCCGGTGGAGACGATTTACTTTGGGGGAGGCACACCGACCACATTGTCAGCGGAGCAGTTGCTGGGCATTCTGGATGGCTGCCGGAAGACGTGGAAGGTGGTTCCAGACTCGGAGATCAGCCTTGAAGCCAATCCGGCGACCGTGGACAGCGATAGCTTGGCGACACTTCGGCTCGGTGGAATCAACCGGATCAGTTTCGGTGCGCAATCATTTGATGATGCCGAGCTCAGAGCAGCGGGGTCGCCGCATACGGTGGCGCAAATCCGGCTGGCTATGGAGCAAGCGCGGGATGCCGGGTTTTCCAATGTGAACCTTGATTTGATTTACGGCTTGCCCGGGCAGTCGGTCAGACGGTGGTCGCTGAATCTTGAAGCCGCGGTCAATCTGGCTCCGGATCACCTGTCATTTTACGGGCTGTCGATTGAAGAGGGCAGCAAGTTTTGGCGGGACGCCGACAGAGGCCGCCTGGTATTGGATGTGGAGGAGACGTTCGCTGACATGTATGAAATCGGCCGGGCCATGCTTGGCTCCGCCGGTTATCGCCAATATGAGGTCTCGAACTTTGCGCGGTCTGGAGCGGCCTGCCGTCATAACGTCGGATATTGGACCGATCAGGAATGGCTCGGTGTCGGTCCCGGCGCGCATTCGTACATCGGAGGCGTCCGCTCCTCCAACATCGAGTCGTTGGAGGCCTATCACCGGCTCGTGTCTCAACAGACCGTCCCCGTAGCTGATCGGGAGCCGCCTATTCCGAACCTTCGCCTGCGGGAAGCGCTCGCCTTCGGGCTTCGCACGGTCGCCGGAGTGAGGATCGGACCGTTGGAGCGGCGCTACATGGTCGCCCTGCTGGAAGAATTTCGAGCGCCGATTGGCAGGTTGGTGCGTGCCGGTCTGGTAATCCAGGAGCCCGACATCTTACGGCCCACCTCGGTTGGATTGAGGTTTGCCGATGAAATCGCGATGGCTTTCCTCTAAGGACACGTCATACTCGCGTGGCATGAGTGCCGCAGTACGGACACAGTTTCCATTCAAGCTGCAACGGTCTCCTGCACGCTTGGCAGGTTCGGTTGAGCAGCCGTTCGCAAAAGGGACAGGCGTGGAAATCATATTGCACTATGTGCGCGCATCCAGGGCAGATAGATTCGGTTTTGTTCGATACCTCGATGACTCGGAGCAGCTCCTCAATGGTCGTCACGCCGGCCTTTGTCTTGTTCAAGCCGTCTTCGCCGAGTGAGGTCATCTTCGCCGCCAAAGCTGCGAGCCGCAGGTCCTGTTCCGATGCTTCGGCACTGATCATCTCCCGCATACGGGCGGTCGGGTCCAGTATTTCCATAATGGTGGCTCGCCCCCAGTATCCCGTCCCGGCGCACCGATCGCATCCCTCTCCCGCATAGAATGTCACGCTCGCCAATGCTTCAGGTTGGATCTTCAGCAGCTTCAGCGCGGCCGGCGAGGGTGTCCTTTCCTTCTTGCAATCTTGGCAAATCTTGCGGACCAATCGTTGCGCGATGATGCCTTCGATCAGTGAGGCCACCAGATAACGCGGAATGCCGAGGTCGATCAATCTGGTCACAGCGGACGGCGCGTCGTTGGTATGCAGCGTGGAGAGAACCAAGTGCCCCGTCATCGCGGCTCGCACCGCGATTTCCGCCGTCTCGAGATCCCTGATTTCGCCGACCAGGATCACGTCAGGGTCTTGCCTCAGGATCGCCCGCAGCGCGCTGGCGAATGTCAGACCGGCAGCTGGATTGATCTGGGTTTGGTTGATGCCCTGGATGCTGGACTCGATCGGATCCTCAATCGTGATGAGATTGAGCGAGGAGGATTTCAGGGCGTGAATCAAGGCGTACAAGGTCGTCGTCTTACCGCTCCCTGTCGGCCCTGTCACCAAAAGGATGCCCTTCCGGCGCTGGGTAAAGGAGGCGACATGGGCATAAGAGCTTTCAGACATCCCAAGCGTGTCGAGCCGAATCATGGCCTTCGATTCGTCCATGATTCGAAGAACCATTTTTTCACCGTATTGTGTGGGCATGGTCGACACGCGGAAGTCCACGTCGCGGGACTCGATATGGACCCGGAGTGAGCCGTCCTGCGGCAGGCGGCGTTCCGCGATATCGATCTTCGAGAGGACCTTGAATCGCGACACGAGGGACGCATGCACCGCCTTCGGAAGCCGGATCGCTTGACGCAACATGCCGTCAATGCGATAGCGAACCACGGTATCGGTCGGCGTCGGTTCCATATGAATGTCGCTGGCCCGTGAGGCCACGGCTTCGGACATGATCAGGCTGCCCAGGCGGACAACCGGGGCAGACCGCAATGTCTCTTCGATCGACTCGGCCTCCATGGTTGCCACTGCTGTCGTCTCCGGAGGAATTTCAAGCAGGGCGGCATTGTATTCTTCGGCGTTGCCCTTCGGGATTCCGTCGCTTGCGGAATGTAGAGTCGGTTCAGGGTAGGTCATCTCCAAGAAATTCTGGATCGCAGAGAGTGTGCCGATCACCGGCTTGACCGCACAGCCGCTTCGAAACGACAAATCCTGGATGGCGCGGAAGTCCAGCGGATCGGCCATGGCGACGATGAGCGTTTTGCCTTCCAGCCGTATCGGGACAGCCTGGTAACGTTTCGCAAGGGTTTCGGGAATGATGGTGGTGAGACGGCTATCAGGTTGTTGGTGCGCGAGGTCAACGAAGGGGAAACCCAACTGGCTTGACAGGCATCGAGCGAGAGCTTCCTCAGTGACGACACCAGCCTGGACAAGAGTTTCACCGAGCCGCTTACTCGAGAGCAGACTCTCCTGTAACCCCTGCTCCAATTGATCTTGTGTCACCAGTCGGGCGTCGGCCAACATGCTACCCAATTTTCTACGCCGTTTTTGTTGCTCCGGTTCTAGGCTCTCAGACATATGGAGTCCTTAATGAATTTCAGCGAAGCCTACAGGACTGGTGCAGAAATAAAAAGGGGGCAATGTCCTAGATGATCAGACCGACTTTGGACTAAGGTAGAACCCTACTCCAACTCTGTCTCTACGCATTTTGGCAAATTCCATGTGTGAAGTCCTATAATAGATTGATTTTCAACATTTTTTAAAAATGCCGTATACTTGTGTCAAAGGGCTAAAGGCCTAGGTTCATGAGGGCTGATGACTCTTTTGCGTAGAGCGCTAGGTCTTCTTTTAGATTGCATTCAGAGCGCCCAAAAGATGATAATCTGAAGTCTATCTTACTGTTATAAGGCCGAGGGAAAGCATGAGTCAGTACAGCGTCCGACCTGGCCCGGAAGCATTTTTGCCGCCGGCGGCGGCTTCTATGGGAAACGTGCTGCCGGACCCCGGCCAGGCTCACATCAACGGCAGGATCGTCCCCGAAGAGGAGGCGTTTGCCCACGGTGCCCGAGTCTTTCTGTCGGCTAAAGTGCCGACCATTTTTCCCGGTCCGCTCGTCTTGTGGGCATGGAACGAAAAGGCGAAGCGAAAGGCAACGGCCATCAAGCATCTCTACGACACCATGAAAGAGTGTGCCCCGAAGGGGGCCACGCCGATGCTGATTCCCATGCCTGACTACCGGCCGAAATACCCCAAGATCAATCCGGAAGTCGAGATTAATCCAAATCACCCGAATCTGACGATTTGGCACAACAAAATCGACGCGTGCATCTTTGTCGGGGTCCATTGCCATCAAGCGAACCTGTCGCTCAAGATCATCCGGGGTGGCACGAATTGCTACACGATGGCGATGTGTGCGCAGGCCGGGCACGAAGATGCGTGCCTTTCGTTCCGTGATTTGACGGTCGAGAAGATCATGCATTTCGCAGAATGGGTAAAAAAGCTCAAAGGGTCGGTCGAGTTTAACAGCATCGCTCAATACACGAACGGGGCCAGGACGTAATCAAAGCGCTCGTGAGTCAGTCTCTTGGGGACGGCGCGAAAATAATAAGGAGGCGATCCGATGGACAGCCATTCAATCATCGGCACAAAAAATAAGAAGGGGCAGGTCTTCACGGACCCCCACCATCTCTTTTTTGAAGCGCCTCGCATTCCGTCCTTCTTCACCGGAAGCGAAGTCATCAAGGAAGCGATCAGACGCGCCAGCGTCGATCTCATGGTCGCCTATCCCATTACGCCACAGAGCGAAGCGGCGGCCTTAATCGGCGAACTCTATGCCGAGGGCTATGTCACCGATTACATGCGGGGTGAGAACGAGTTCGGGGTCATGTCCGAGTGCGCCGGCGGGTCATTCGGCGGCGCCCGCGTGTTCACCACGACGGCTGGTCCCGGGACGATGCGGGCGATGGAAAATTTCCCGATGTGGTCCGGTGCGCGGCTTCCGATCGAAATGATCGTGACCTGCCGCGGGATCAATTCGCCGTTGAGCATTCAGCCCGACACGTTGGAAATCTACTTCCTCCTGGAGACCGGCATGCTCGTGTGGCATGCCGAAACGGCCCAGGACTTCTATGATTGGATTTTGATGGGCTTCATCGTGGCCGAGCAGCCGGATGTCCATCTGCCGATCGCCATCTGTTGCGATGGCTTCTTTGTCACGCACACGAAGGACGTCGTAAATTTGACGCCGGTGGACATGTGTCTGCCTCCGTATGATCCGTACCGGTCACCAGTTCCCTGCATGGACATGGAGTGTCCACCGGTCCGGATGATGCGCGATCCCTTTGTCATGAAGAGCAACTACATCAGCTATGCCACACACGCGTCGTGGCAGCAGGAAATTCGCGCGGCCATTGAGCGGTCCCGCAAACATACGATTCCGATGATTGGCGGGCTGATCGAATCCGAAAACACGGACGCAGAGATTCTCATCGTGTCGTCTGGAACGGCCGTTTCTCAGGGCCGGGAAGCGATCCGGTTGCTTGAGGACGAGGGGCTGCGGGTCGGTCTTGTGAAAGTGAAGAGCTTGCGGCCGTGGCCCTATCATGAAATCCGGGAAGCCACCAAACACGCCAAGCACATCTTCGTGCCGGAGTTCAATGTCGCCGGCTGGATGGCGCGTGAAATCAAGGCGACGATCCCGGACAGCGACCGCGTAATTGCCGGACCGCACGTGGCGGGCGGCATGACGATGCCTCCGGAAGTGATCGTGGAGCATATCCAGCGGTCTCTCGGCAAGTCGGTGGCGACCTTGGCCGGCCGCGGGAGCTGACGGAGGATTTGAATTCTCAAATGACGACGATAGACGAGAGGAGCAACCATGAGTAAAGAGCGGATCCAAATTTGCCCGGAGTTCTTCGATATTATGCCGCCGGAATACCAAGATCTGGTGACCAACGCCACTTGGGGAAAAGAAGGCCGGGGATGGAAGGACGTCGGGGTCAACAAGGAGCTGATCGAACAACACTCCTTGTGCGCCGGTTGCCCTGAATCCATGGCGTTCCGCTACATTCTAGCTTCGCTTCCTGCACCTGAGGACACGGTCATGGTCGGATCCACCGGATGCACCAGTCTGGTCTTCCCTCATGTCGGTGTGCATAACATCCATTCACTCTTCGGGAATCAGAATGCCATCGCGTCCGGATTGAAGCGTGCGCTGATGGTTCGCTTTCCTGACCGCGTGAAGGATGTCGTCGTGCTCGCCGGCGACGGGGCGACGGTGGATATCGGCTTGGACTACACCTTGCAGTCGTGGTTCCGTCAGGAGAAATTTACGACGATCTGTTTCGACAATGAGCTCTATGCCAACACCGGGGGGCAGGAGAGCGGCCTCATGCAGAAGGGGTTCGTCGCGAAGATGGCCCCGGTGGGCAAGAAGTTCGATAAGGTACGCCTACCGGAAATCGCGAAAGAGTCAGGCTGTCACTATATCGTGAACTGCACCGTCAGCAAACCTTCGCTGGTGGAAAAGGTCGTTCGCAATGCCGTGCTGATCGCGCGGGAGATCGGCCCGACGTACCTCCAACTGTACACGCCGTGCATCCTGGAAATCGGCAAGAACAGCATGGAAGGACTTCAGGAAATGCGCGACTCCGAGAAGCCCGGCGAGCGGTTCGCCTACAAAGAGTTTATGTCGGATGAAGCCAAGGCATTCCTGGCGGATCTGGCCGAAAAAGACAAGGCCAAGAAGGCCTCGGCAAAGGAAGCGCTGGCTCAGGCCTAAGTTCATCTCTATAGAGGAGACGGCGATGATCAAGCGACGAATCAATATCCGGATGTCCGGCCTCGGCGGCCAAGGTGTCGTGACGTCGGCGCATGTCATGGCCATGGCGGCGTCAAAAGACAACCGACAGGCGATCTCCAATCCGTTCTTTGGTGCCGAAAAGCGTATGGCACCCGCGGAAGCCTACGTGCGGATCGGCGTCGAACGCATCTACGACCGCGGCGAACTCGTCTACCCGGAAGTCATCGAGGTGTTCCACCCTCAGGTGATTACGCAAGGCAAAAGCTATACGATGCCGTTCTATTCCGGCATCAAGCGGGGCGGGTTGGTCATCATCAATTCCAACATGGAATTGTTAACGGAAGAAGACAAACAGCGTCTGATTGATCTGGAAGTGGCGGTGTATTACGTGAATGCCACCGAAATGGCGCTTGAGATCGCCGGTACAGAGTTATCTACGAACATGGGGATGATCGGTTCCGTGGCCGGAATTACGAAATGCGTCTCCATGGAAGCGCTCGACCTAGCGTTGCAGGACCGCTTCGGCAAAAAGTATGTGGCCTCCGGCGGTACAGCGACTCTGGACCAGGCGATCACGAAGAAGTTCGCGAAAAAAGAGTTGCTGCTGGCGAAGAATTTGGCCGTCGTCAAAAAGGCGTATGAAGTCGGAGCGGAATGGGCGGAGAAGAATCAAGTGGAATTGACGGTCGCACGGGTTTAGAAAGGACGGCGCATGTATAACGTAGCGGTGGTGACCGACGAGAAATGTGTGGCGAAAAAAGGATGCCGTCTCTGCATCATGTACTGTCCTGAGGCGGACTGTATTCTCTTGGACGCCAAGAATATGGTGGCGAGGGTGGTGACGGACGTCTGCAAGGGTTGCGAGCTCTGCAAGGTTGTTTGCGATGCCGCCAAGCATCAAGCGGTAGAGATGCTGGCCATGGGCGCGGACGGCAAGCTGTTGCACAAAAAAGGCGAGGCGGCGGCACTGGGGCAAGCCTACGCGGGATAGTTTACTTTCTTAAGGGCAGAAGCAAAAGCCCCAGGGCGCTTATCGCCATGGGGCTTTTTGTTGGAAGGGCCCGGAGGCGCATTATGAACGACGAGATCAGACGGTCAGTGCATGAAGTTGCGGAAGCCATGACGCATGTCAACCAAGCTTTTCACGACTACGTTGAAGAATTGACGACAATGGGAAAGGATGCATCCGAGATCAAGACCGTTGCAAAGAATGCCGATACGTTGAAAGATAGCGGCCATATCTACATGTCCTGGGCGCGACATTATGCCGGTATAGGAGGCGACGAGGCCTCTACAGAGGACATCGACGAGGACGAGGGTCGGATCGCGGATTTCTAGCAGACGCTATTTGCGCTTCATTCCGTCCTATGTTATAAAAACGCTCTTTTCCCCGATATTCCCCGGTAGCTCAGTTGGTAGAGCGTTCGGCTGTTAACCGAATGGTCGCAGGTTCGAGTCCTGCCCGGGGAGCCAACCTGACTGAGTCGCCTTAAGCCCGGCAAAAACCAGATTGATGGAGTAAGATGAAGCTCGATCAGACAGGAGGCAGAGAAATGCGTTCGTCCAACCGCACGTGGCTTACTCTTGGGTTCGCCGCAGTGATTCTGACCATTTCGGGTTGCGGCTACAACACCATTCAAGGGCTCGACGAGGAAACCAATCAAGCATGGAGCGAGGTGCTCAACCAATATCAACGCCGCGCGGATCTCATCCCGAACTTGGTCAATGTGGTGAAGGGCTACGCGGCGCATGAAAAGGAGACGCTGGAAGCCGTGACTCAGGCGCGCTCTCAGGCTGCTGGGATCAAAGCGACTCCGGAATTGCTCAGGGATCCTCAGGCCTTTCGAAAATTTCAGGCGGCGCAAGGCGATCTGTCGTCCGCCCTTAGCCGTCTGATGGTGGTGGTAGAAAAGTATCCTGACCTGAAAGCCAATGAAAATTTCCGCGACCTGCAGAGCCAGCTTGAAGGAACGGAAAACAGGATTGCAGTCTCCCGCAAACGCTATATTGACAAGGTGGCCGAATATAACAAGGCCGTACGGTTCTTTCCCACAAACTTAACGGCAAAATTTCTCCTGCATGCCGAGGTGAAGCCGAACTTCACCGTAGCCGATGAACGAGCGGTCGCCAAACCGCCGGACGTCAAGTTTTAGCGCTGCCGACATCTGGATTCACGCTGTTGTCAGCTCGGCTGAGAATCCTACCCTGTCTTCTTATTTCGAGCTTGTGGTGCTTCATTGTCTGTGGGGCGGCGGCCATCGCGTTGGACGTGCCACCGCTGACGGGTCGGATCGTGGACGCGGGCCATTTGTTACCCCCGGATGTCTCTGCATCGCTGACGGCCGAACTGGAGGCGCACGAGGCACGGACGGGCAACCAGGTCGTGCTGCTGACGTTGCCCTCATTGGAGGGACAACCGCTCGAAGAGTTTTCGCACCGAGTGGCCACTACCTGGAAACTTGGGCGAAAGGGGACGGACAACGGCGTGCTCCTGTTGGTGGTACCCGGCGACCGGAAAATCCGCATCGAAGTGGGGTACGGACTTGAGGGCGTCCTGACTGATGCTGTGACGTCCCGGATCATCCGGCACGAAATCGTCCCGCGGTTCAAAGCCGGTGACTTTCCCGGCGGGATTACGGCGGGGCTTCATGCCATTCTCGGAACCATCGAGGGAAGGTACCAACCCACGGAACGGCAATCCCCGGCAGGCGCTCCAAGCTCCGACAGTCTTCCCTCCATGTTCCTGATCGCGGTGGTCGTTGGTGCCCTGGTGGGGGTCATTCTTGGGGGACACCGACTTGGCCTGGGCGTTGCCGGCGGTGGAGCGCTCTCATTTTTGATGGCCCTCTCGACGGGCTTATTGCTTGCGCTTCTTGCCAGCGTGGCCGCTGTCATCGGCATTCTGGCCCTCTCCGCGATCTTCCGCGGCCGCCATTCCCCAGGGGGAGGTTTTGCAGGAGGATGGTCGGAAGGCGGCTTCGGAGGGGGCTTCTCTGGCGGCGGCTCCTTCAGCGGGGGCGGAGGGGATTTTGGCGGTGGAGGAGCGTCAGGAGATTGGTGAGATGAAGTCATTCACCGAGGAGGACTTGAGCAGAATACGAGAGGCCGTCCAGGCCGTAGAACGGCGGACACGCGGCGAGATCGTGCCGATGGTGGTCCCCTCATCGGGCCTGTATCGAGACGCCGGACATCTCGCAGGCCTCCTGACCGGCCTTTTAGTTCTCGTACTGGCACTGACGGTCGACACGATGTGGCCTGGATGGGGACGCTGGATGAGTGAACCGTATCATTTCGGACTGGTGATTCTTGGCGCGATTGTCGGGTACGTCGCGGGTCACCAGGCAGGCTCAACGCCCGTCGGCATCCGATTGTTCACGTCCAAACCGCGCATGAGCATGAAGGTCCGGCATCGGGCAGAACGAGCGTTCCACCAACACGGTCTGCATAAGACGAGGGACGGGACAGGGGTTCTCATCATGATCTCCCTACTGGAGCGGCAGGTCCAGGTCCTGGCCGACCGGGCGATCAACGAAGTGGTGCCTAGAGGTACGTGGGAGCATATCGTGCAAGTTGTGGTCCGAGGTATCAAGGACGATCGTCCTGTCGACGGATTGTGCCGGGCGATTGCTGAATGTGGAGAAATATTGGCGCGCCATTTCCCGGTCTCTGGCAGCAACCCGGATGAACTTCAGGATGATCTGATTCAGGAGAGGTGAGCCGACATTAACGCAACAATAGGAGGATCACCAATCCCAACGCAATGCGGTAGTAGGCGAACGGCTTGAACGTGTGCTTTTTGATGAACGAGAGAAATCCTGCGATGACGAGAAGGCCCGTGAGAAACGCCACGGTGAGACCAACGGGCAGGAGCAACGGATCCCCTTGCAGGAGGAGTTCTCTCGATTTGAGAATTTTATAGCCTGTTGCGGCAAGCATGGTCGGAAGAGCCAGAAAAAAGGAGAACTCTGTTGCGGTGCTTCGGTCCATGCCGGACAACAAGCCGCCCATGATGGTGGCTCCGGACCGCGAGACCCCCGGAAACAGGGAAAAGCACTGCGCGATGCCGACCCACCAGGCTTGTCTCAGCTCGACTCGTTCCAAGCCATGTGTTCCGCGGTCTGTGAGCGTATGTTCGATGATGAGAATGATGACACCGCCCACCACGAGCGCGCCGGCGACTGTGATCGGTCCGAAGAGATGCAGTTCGATCCAATGGTGCACGGCCAAGCCCAGCGCCGCGGCGGGAAGAAAGGCCATCGCGATGCCCAGCACGAGCCGCCGACTGGCCGGATCTGTCGGCAGTCGTTGCAGCAAATCCCATAAACGCTGCCGGAAATAGACGACGACCGACAGAATGGAACCGAGTTGAATGGCAATCTCAAAGCTTGTCGCCAGCTCGCCGCTAAAGCCCATGGCGTGGCCGGCGAGTATGAGATGGCCCGTGGAGGAAACGGGAAGGAATTCGGTCAATCCTTCAACGATGCCGAGGATGATGACTGTCCAAAGAGTCATAAGGGCCGCATCATTCGGGAATGCGGGCGGGATTGTCAAGGGGACCTAAAGTCTTTCAGATATTGACAAAATCAGTGTTTTCGACTACACCATGAAACGCCGGTGTTCACGCGGGTACGGCAGTAGAAACGGGAGGTGTGAATGAACCGAATCGCGACAGGATTGGCGATAGTAGCCTTGATTGCTTTCCAGGGTTGCGTCGTGAGCCAGAGCACCCATGAGCAAACACTCCAGGACCTTCAGGCCACCAAGAGCGATCTTGATCGGACCCGGGTCCAAAATGAAGCGCTCAACAAACAACTGAAAGTCGTGCAGGAATCGAAAGTCAAGCTAAAAGAAGATTTGGACAAGGCAACGACTGAAGTCGCCGGGAAGGATGCAGCGGTTGCCAAAGAGCGGCAAGCCGCGGAGACCAAGGTCAAGGACCTCGAGCGCCAGGTGAAGGAGCTGACGGCGGCAAAGAAAACATTGGCCCAGGAGCTGGAGGTGCAAAAACAGCGGGGCGAAGATCGGCTCAAGATTTTGAAGCGCCAGCAAAAAGAACTGAAGGAGCGCGAGCAGGCCGAACTGTTGACCCCTCCCGTCCTCCCCAAGCCCGCGCCGCCTGCCACAAATGCGCCTACGCCGCCTGTGCCCAACCCTCAAGAGAAGCCGGGGACTGCGAATCCAGCGCCTGTCTCGCCACCCTCTTCTGCGAGCGCCAAGCCGCCGGTAGCAGAACCTGTCCGGCCACCGGAACTAGGCCCACTCGTCGATGTGAATAAGTCCTCAGAGACGGACTTGATCTTACCCGGCTTGGGCAAAGAGGATACTCAAAAACTGATCAAGAACCGGCCCTATAAAACGAAAGACGAATTGGTCACCAAGGCCGGCATTTCCAGGGACGTTGTGGACAGGTTTAAGGATAAGCTGATCGTCGGGCAATAACCTCTCTCCGGCTTCATAGGGCCATGCCTTCTTCTATGGCATGGCCTTTTTGTTTGCGTTTGACAGACTTTCCACCGTCCCTTAGACTGAACAGGCATTCTAATTCACGAATAGGCATTCAGATTGTGGGGTGAGGGCATGACTGTCAAGCTTTCGAGGAAGGCGCGCGAGGGATTGGTTCGCCGCCGGGAGCTCCTGGCTGCCGCCGAGGCGGTGTTTTCGAAGAACGGTTTCTTCAAAACGACGATGGCCGATATTGCGGAAGAGGCGGAGTTCGCGATCGGGACGCTCTATCAAATCTTCAAGAGCAAGGAGGAGATCTACCTCTCGTTGGTCGACGGGAAAGTGACGGCGTACCTCACCGAGGTGGAGGAGCAGACGCGTGCGGCCGTCGGCGGGCCGGCAAAGATCGAAGCCTTGATCCGAACGAAGCTGAATTTTTTCGAACACAATAGGAATTTTTTCCGCATCTACGTCGCCGAATGGAGTGGGTTTGAATGGACGGCAAAAAGCGCGTTCGGGGAACGTATCTGGAAGAAGCTCCTCTCGCATCTCGATTTGATCGCGGGCATCGTCGACGAGGGCGTGAAGACTGGCGAGTTCAAACGGCTGGCGTCTCAAGAAGCAGCGTTTGCGTTGAACGGCATGATGAATGCCACGATCTTTCACTGGATCCTGGGGAACCAGCCGCCCGGGTCATTGGTCGCGAAGACGGCCTTGCTCAAGGATTTGTTTTTAACCGGTATTCATCAGGCGTGAAAGGTTTACAGTCACAGGAGGGCATGATGCACGTAAAAATCATCCTGGGTACAGTTGCGGCATCGCTCGGCGGGATCGCCCTATGCTTTGCGACGGCTTTTTCGGCTGACGAGTTGCCCGGTGCGATTCCGGACGTGCTGACCTTGGAAAAAGCCATCCAGATCGCTCGCGCGAATAATCCGAATCTGCGGGTGGCCTCCGGGAATCAAGGTGTCACAGAGGCGCGGGTCGGAGAAGCGCGTTCGGGTTATTACCCTCAGGTCCAGGGACGCCTCGCATATCAACGCGCGACCGCCAACATTGCGACGTCGTTCGGTGGCGGGCCGGTCACCAGGAATACGCGCGGGGATACGTTCGGCACCTACCTGAACAATGCCACCCTGAATCAGACAATTTTCGACTTCGGGAAAATTCGGTCCCAGGTCCAGACGGCAGAGTTCAACCTTCAATCCGCCCGGTACGATGCCGAAACGGCGCTGCAGACGGTCGTGGTGAACGTGCAGCAGGCCTATTACGGGCAACAGCAGGCTCAGCGCTTGTTGGTGGTGAACCAGGAGGCGATCGCGCAATTCCAGAAGCATCTGGATCTGGCCAAGGGGCGGTTCAAAGTCGGCGTTGCGCCGAAAGTCGACGTCACGACCGCAGAGGTCGACCTCTCGAATGCCCAACTCAATTTGATCACCGCCAAAAATAACTTATCGCTCGCTCGCGTGACGCTGAACAACGCCATGGGCATCATGACCAGCCGGCCCTATCAGGTTGAGGAGCCGCAAGCGTTGGAAGAAGTTCCTATTTCACTGGAAGAATCGATTGACCGTGCCATGCGCCTCCGCCCGGAGCTGATCTCCCAGCGGGCGCTCGAGCAGGCCGCAGAATCGGCCATCAAGACCGCCGAAGCAGACTTCCTGCCGAATGTGACCGGCTCGGCCGGGTACTCCTACAATGGACAGGAGTTTCCACTGGTGTGGAATTGGAACGTTCTGGGTGCCATCAATGTTCCTATCTTCAACGGATTTCTCACGAAACAGCAGGTGGCCGAAGCCCGGGCCAATCTGCTCGCGACGAAAGCGAACGGCGATGTTCTTCGGAACACGGTGGTCTCCGACGTCAGCCAAGCGTACCTCAATTTAGTGTCTACCAAAGAGCGCTTGCAAGTGACGGCCATCACCGTCGTCCAGGCGAAGGAACGCCTGGCGTTGGCTGAGGGACGATACCGTGCCGGGCTCGGCACGGCGGTTGAAGTCACGGACGCGGAGGTGGCACTGGTCAATGCACAGACAAACGATGTCGTCGCCATGTCCACCTACCAGGCGGCCAAGGCCCAACTGGAACGGGCCATGGGAGTGTCGATTCCCATGCAGGGAGGTTCATGAACAGAGGCAAATGGATCGCCGGGGCGACGCTCCTGGCCGTTATTCTCGGGGCCGGAGGGGTCTGGTATTGGTATGGCAACCAGAAACCGCCGCTTAAGTACAAGACGGCGAAAGTTGAGCGCGGGACGGTGGCCCAAGTCGTCACAGCGACGGGCACGATCAATCCCGTTCAGACGGTGCAGGTGGGCAGTCAGGTCTCCGGCATCATCAGGCACCTGTATGCTGATTTCAATTCTGAGGTGAAGGCCGGGCAACTTGTCGCGGTGATCGATCCGGCGCCTTTTCAGATCAAGGTGATGGAGATGGAAGCCAATGTGGCCAATAGCAAAGGCAGTCTCGCGAAGGCCCGGGCGGACCTGTCTCAGCGAAAGCTGGACCTTGATCGCGCAAAAGCGCTCTACGAGCAAAATCTGATTGCCAAGGCCGACTGGGACAACGCCCGCACGGCCTATAGCACGGCGGAGGCCGGGCTGCAGGTGGCCGAGGCGCAGGTCCACCAGGCGGAGGCGCTATTGAGAAGAGCCAAGCTGGACCTGAAGTATACGGAGATCTTCTCGCCCGTGAACGGCATTGTGATTTCACGCAACGTCGATGTCGGGCAGACGGTCGCGGCCAGTTTTCAGACGCCCGTGTTGTTTCTTGTCGCGAAGGATCTGACGAAAATGCAGGTGGACACGAATGTCAGTGAGTCCGACGTCGGCGGTATCGTGGAAGGGAAAGACGCGTTCTTCATGGTGGATGCCTATCCCAAGCAGCCATTCAAGGGGAAGGTGATTCAAGTGAGGAACGCCCCCATCAATGTGCAGAATGTCGTGACCTATGACATCGTCGTTGAGGTGAACAATCCCGACCTTCACCTGAAGCCCGGCATGACGGCCAATGTGACCATCGTAGTGGAGCGGCGTGAGGATGTGCTGAAACTCCCGAACGCCGCGTTGCGGTTCAAGCCGACGGTGAAGGCGGACCACGCGAAAGGGCCGGAACTTTCGGCCGCAGAACAGCCTCAGCGAGGAGGAAAGTCGAGTGTTCTCAGTGGCCGAAGCGGCCGGGAGGGGAAGACCGTCGTGCCGACTGTCTGGCTTCCGGCACAGGAAAGCGAACCGATCCCCGTCGAGGTCAAGACCGGCCTGTCGGACGGATTATTCACGGAACTGATCGACGGTCCGATCAAAGAAGGCGACGAAGTCATTGTCGGGGTCGAAATGTCCAGAGGCGAGCGCCCTGGAGCGGCCTTGCCCCCGGGCTTCGGAAGCCAGCCATCGCAGCGGCCGAGGGGCCTGTGAGCCTGATCGTCTGTCGCGATCTAGTCAAGACGTACAGCATGGGCGAAACCGACGTCCATGCGCTGCGTGGCGTATCGCTGACCATCACGGCCGGCGAGTGTGTCGCCATCATGGGCGCGTCCGGGTCGGGCAAGTCCACCGTGATGAATATCCTGGGGTGCCTTGATGTGCCGACCAGCGGGACGTATGAGCTCGATGGCGTGGACGTCTCGACGCTCGGCGCCAACCGCTTGGCGGACATCCGGAACCGCAAGATTGGGTTTGTCTTTCAGAATTTCAACCTCATTCCGCGAACGACCGCGCGGGAAAACGTGCAGTTGCCGCTGTTCTATCGGGGTATTCCTTCGCGCGAGCAGCAGGCGCTGGCGTTGCGGGCGCTTGAGCGTGTAGGGCTTGCCGGCAGGGAACGCCATCATCCATCGCAGCTTTCCGGCGGACAGCAGCAGCGTGTGGCGATTGCCCGCGCGCTGGTGACCAATCCCATCCTGATCCTCGCGGACGAGCCGACCGGGAATCTGGACAGCCAGGCCTCGAGGGAGATCATGGACATGCTGACTCGTTTGAACACCCAGGAAAAGATGACGATCGTCCTGGTGACGCATGAGCCGGAGATCGCGCAATATGCCCATCGAGTAATTACGATGAAAGACGGCATCATCCTGTCAGATCGGCCGGTGGCCGAGTCCCAGGCTTCTCCCGTTGTCATGGAGCAAGCGGGGGGATGAATCTTCTCGCGATGACGGTCCTCGTCGCCTTCAGGATTCTCTCGCGACACCGATTGCGATCGGCCCTCACCATGCTGGGCATCATCATCGGCGTGGGAGCGGTGATCGCGATGGTATCCATCGGGCAAGGCGCGAAGGCGGCGGTTCAAGCGCAGATCGCCACTTACGGGACGAACGTGATTACGGTCTATCCAGGTTCGATCAATGTCAGCGGTGTGCGCACGGGGCTCGGCGGCGCCGTGACGCTCACATCGGCTGACATTGAGGAATTGGGCAAACTTCCGCATGTCACGGATGTCGGCTGGAGCCGCCGCGAAGCGGTCCAGATCGTCCACGAAAATCGCAATTGGTTCACGTCGGTCAACGGGGTCGTGCTTGGATATCTCACAATCCGCAACTGGTCCCTCGATGCCGGCGATCTCTTCATCCAGACCGATATTGACGCCGCCTCGAAGGTCATCCTGCTCGGCAAGACAGTGGTTGACAATCTGTTTCTTCCGGGGGAAGACGCCATCGGCGCGACCGTCAGACTCAAAAATATTCCGTTCAGGGTGGTCGGCACACTGGCGGCGAAGGGGTTTGATTCGCGCGGCACCGACCAAGACGATGTCGTCTTTATTCCATTCTCCACCGCCGAGCGAAAGGTGATGGGAACGAAGTTCATCGGGTCCATTGGCGCAGGGTTTCTTTCGGCCGAAGCGCCGGAATATATGGATCAGGTCGCCGCTGATGTGAAGCGGGTCCTACGGCAACGCCACAAGATTCGCGGCGACCAGGACGATGACTTCACGGTGCGCAACCAGCTCGACACGGTCAAGCTTCAGGAGGGAACCAGCGAATCCATGACACTCATGCTCCTTGCCGTGGCGTCCATCTCGCTGCTCGTGGGAGGGATCGGGATCATGAACATTCTGCTCGTGTCTGTGACGGAGCGGACACGGGAAATCGGCATTCGCATGGCGGTGGGCGCCAAGCGCAGGCATATCCTCCTGCAATTCCTTGTGGAGGCCGTCGTAATCAGCGCATTCGGGGGTCTGATCGGCGTGGTGATAGGCGTGGCTGGGGCCAAGGTCGCCAGCAACTTTGCGGGCTGGCCCACCATCATCTCCAGCCACAGCATGTTCATCGCGTTTGGCTTTTCGGCGCTCGTCGGGGTCTTCTTCGGTCTTTATCCCGCCAACAAGGCCTCCCGACTCAATCCCATCGACGCCTTGCGTTACGAGTAATCCAGCAATTGCCGATGTCGTGTCTCGATCACAGTGCCCTATCGCCGGTCTCGCCTGTGCGGATCCGAACGACTTGGTCGAGCGTCGAGACGAAAATTTTCCCGTCTCCGATGCTTCCGGTCTTGGCCGCGCCGATAATGGCTTCCAGCACCTTGTCAAGCAGGGCATCCACTACCACCACTTCCACCTTCACCTTTGGGACAAAGGCCACCTCATATTCTGCGCCGCGATAGGCTTCCTTCTGGCCTTTCTGTCTTCCGAACCCACGGACTTCCAACACCGTCATGCCGATGACGCCGATATCCGTGAGGGCATCATTCACAGAGTCTAATTTGAACGGCTTGATGATGGCCTCAATTTTCTTCATCGTGTGCCTCCTCAGAAGAGCTACTTCAGCAGACTAGTTAGTTTTTAGAATAGGCTCGCTCTTCATGCTGGCTTAAATCCAAGCCCATCTGCTCTTCTTCGCGCGTCACACGCAAGCCCATCATCACGTCGATTACTTTCAGGATCACCATGGTGCCGACGAAGGCAAACACCCATGAGGTAAGCACCGCGACGGCTTGAATCCCAAGCTGGCCAGGGTTCCCGAAGAAGAGCCCATCGGCCCCTCCGGGATTAATGGCTTTGGAGGCAAACAAGCCGGTTGCCAATGCTCCCCACGTCCCGCCGATTCCATGGATTCCGAAGGCGTCTAAAGAGTCGTCGTACCCCAATTTCGATTTCCAGATCACCGCGAGATAACAGATGACGCCGGCTCCGACTCCAATGAGGAGCGACGACATCGGTCCGACGAATCCTGATGCCGGCGTGATGGCGACCAATCCCGCCACTGCGCCGCTGGCCGCACCCAGGACCGTGGGCTTTCCTCGATACATCCATTCCATCACCATCCACGACAGGGCTGCGGCGGCGGTGGCGCTGTTCGTGACGACAAACGCACTTGTCGCCAATCCGCCGGCCGCCACAGCGCTTCCGGCGTTGAATCCGAACCATCCGAACCACAGCAGGCTGGCGCCCAAGACCGTCATCGGGAGGTTATGCGGAGCCATGTTCTCTTTGCCGTAGCCCAGACGTTGCTTCAGCACAATCGCGCAAGCCAGCGCCGAGACGCCCGAACTGATGTGCACGACGGTTCCGCCGGCAAAATCCAGCGCGCCCAAATTTCGGAGCCATCCCCCGACCGCCCAGACCCAGTGCGCGAGGGGATCGTAAATGAACGTGGCCCAGAGGAGCGTAAAGACGAGGAAGCTGCTGAATTTCATCCGTTCGGCGAAGGCGCCGGTGATCAACGCCGGCGTGATGATCGCGAACATGGCCTGGAAGATCATAAAGGCCTGGTGGGGCACCGTCGCGCCATAATCGGCGTTCGGCTCCAGCCCCACGCCGTTCAGCCCGAGCCATTCGAGACCGCCGATGATGTGCCACTTATCAGGACCGAACGCCAAGCTGTAGCCCCACAGGACCCATTGCACGCTGATGAGACAGAGAATAATAAAACTCTGCATGATGGTACCCAGCGCGTTCTTCTCACGGACCATACCGGCATAGAATAAGGCGAGGCCGGGCGCCGTCATAATGAGCACCAGGGCACTGGACGTGAGCAGCCAGGCGGTGTCTCCAGTGTCAATCTTCGGCGGAGCTGCGGGTGGCGCCGGAGGTGTTCCCGCTGCCGGTGGAGCGGCTTCCGATGGCGTCGCCGGCGGTGGAGCGGGGGCGGCCGGAGGCGCGGGGGCGGGCTGCTGCGCCATGGAGAGCGTCGCCGTGATGCAGCATGAAATGGCAATAACAATCGCAACAGTTGTGATGAGCAGTCGCCGTAGAATCTGCATCGGTCGGCCTCCTTCAAAAATTCGGTGCAGTCTCAAAACAACAAAGCCATCCTTGCCGTCGTTAGGAAACGATAGACAAAGGACAGCTTTGTCCTGAAAACAGAAACGGCGTCTTTCCCGTAGGGGCCGCAGGGCTCCGTCACGAGGGAAAGACGCCGTCGTCGCAGTAGCACAGCACTGTGCTACGGGCGCGATATGTACCATAAGCATTTTTCCTTGTCAATCTATTTTTAGACTCCCAAGCCTGTCGACGTTCCGCGACCAATCAGGGGCAATGCAGCGACGCATTTGCGACTAACTTTGTCGAGATGGCATCCTGCCGCAAATCTGTGCTAAAACACGCTGCGATTGAATTGTATTTGGAAAAGAGTGAGAAGACAAAGAGATGTGGAATCGAAACTTTATGTTTTTACAGAACGAGGCCAAGCCGGTTGATAAGACCGAAAACGAACTCTTCCAGGAGATCCAACCGGCATTGGACAGCGTGGGCATCAATGGAGAGCGGTATATTTCACTCTGGGTCCAGGGGGAGGACGAGAATGGCAAGCCCGTCCTGTACACAAATGTCTATGCCCGCACGGCTATTCTGGACGTCGCACATCGAGCGGGATTTCTCCAGCCTTACCAGGGACGGTCACATCAGATCAAAAGCCTGCTTTCATCGCCGCAAAAAGCGTGGGTAAAAGAGTGGCTTATCAAGACCTCCGCTGAAGCATGGGAGAATTCTGATGATTCGCTCAAAATGATTTTTGAAGAGGATCAGCGTCCCATGCTGCGGGCGCGGAGTAAAAGAAGGCCGACGGCATTCAGATCAACGCCATCGGCCTATACTTTGAAGCGGAGATAGAGAGCGAGGAGGATTAGTGCTTTTCCTCGGCTTTTTTCTCTTCCTTGTTCTTTTTCTTCTTTGCCTTTTTCTCGCCCTTCTTCGTGCCCTCGTCTTTTTTCATCTCACCGCCGGTAGGAGCCGGCGTGGCTGGCGTAGCTTGTGCGAACGTTGCGGTGCTGAACGAGAGGCCGATCATGAC
>VBOG01000182.1 GCA_005877815.1 Nitrospirota bacterium | reverse complement strand
CCGGTTCCACGCTTTGCGGAAATTCCGTTTGCACCGGCTTGCGCCGCGGCTCCCGGTCCTGCGGATGATGGGCGATTGGGTTTACGCTTTCGGCCGCAAGTAACTTGCGACGGGCGCGGAACGGACATAGCTTTTGAGATCGCACTGTCGTGACATTCACAACTCCCACATTTCTCGTGTTCCTCGTCGTTGTGTATCTCCTGTATTGGGAGTTACCGCAGCGCTTCCAGAACTACGTGATCCTGCTCGCCAGCCTCGTATTCTACGGCTGGTGGGACTGGCGATTCCTTGTCCTGATGATGGCGGTGGCCTTTGTCGATTACCTGGTGGCGGTCGGCTTGTCCGTCACAGCGACGGCCAGCACGAGGCGATTGCTGCTGGGCGTATCGCTCCTGAGCAACCTGGGCATACTCGGCTTCTTCAAGTATTTCAACTTCTTTGTCGGCTCGTTCCACGATGCGATGAGCGCGATGGGCCTGGAGACGGACCCGGTCCTCCTGGAGGTCATCCTGCCGGTCGGCATCTCGTTTTACACGTTCCAGGCGCTGAGCTACACGATCAACGTGTACCGCGGCGTACTGCCGGCGGTCCGGAACTTCACCTCCTACCTGTGCTTCATCACGTTCTTCCCGCACATGGTCGCGGGGCCGATCCAACAGGCCAAACACCTCCTGGTGCAGTTTGAGAAGCCGCGCTCGTTCGACTGGGGACACTCGGTGGACGGCTTGCGGCAGATGCTCTGGGGCTTTTTCAAGAAGATGGTGATCGCCGACAACCTGGCTCCACTAGTCAACGCCGCTTACGGCAACGTCGAGGCCGCGTCGGGCTGGGAGTTGCTATGGGCGACCTATTACTTCGCGTTCCAGATTTACTGCGATTTCAGCGGCTACACGGACATTGCCATCGGTTGTGCCCGGCTGTTTGACCTGCACATGACGACGAATTTCCGCTACCCGTACCTCGCCGTCAATATCAAGGACTTCTGGCAACGCTGGCACATCTCCCTATCGAACTGGTTCAGAGAGTACGTCTACATCCCGCTGGGCGGGAACAGGCGCGGCACGCTGCGGACGTACGTCAACATCTTCATCGTGTTTGTGCTGAGCGGCGTGTGGCACGGGGCGAACTGGACTTTCCTGGTCTGGGGCGTCTTGCACGGCATTTACTATTGCGTTTACGGCCTGTGGACCGGCAGTCTTACGGGACCAGTGAAAGCCGATGACAGGAGTTGGCTGCGCTGGTAATCGCTGGTGGCCGGGGTGGTGACGTTTCACCTGGTATTGCTGGCCTGGGTGTTCTTCCGTGCGGCGGACGTGGGCGTAGCACTTGCGGTAATCGGCAAGATCTGTGCCGCCCCGGCGACCGAGCCGTTTGTCAGGCCCGCCATGCGGCTAACGTGTCTGATGGGCCTTTTGCTGCTATACGAGTGGGCGCAACGAAGACAGCCGCACGCCATGCAAGTGCAATGGTGGTGGCCGACGGCACGATGGGCCTTCTACTACGGCCTTGTCGGAGCCATTCTGCTGGCTTGTCAGCTGAACTATACGCCGTTCATTTATTTCCAATTCTAGGTGCGGAATGGGTGCGTCCGGGAGACATAGCCAGCGTCAGTTCATTCTGCGCGTGGCGCTGTTTTGGCTTCCCGTGTTCGTCGTCGGTGCGATTGCGGAGTGCTTCCTCTGGCGCACGGGGGAAACGGTGCCGATTGACATGGTTTTGGAGCCACAGGCGCACGACTCCGAAGTCCTGTTCATGCGCAAGTACCTGAATGAATGGCCGCGGATTTACCGCTACAAGATGATCGAACGGCGACAACCGACGGTGCTGGCGCTGGGTTCCTCCAGAGTGCTGGAATTCCGTGAGGAGATGTTTGGTGAAGACGCAAGCCGCTTTATGAACGTGGGCGGGTTGGTGCGCCGCGTCGAACATCTCGACGAATTCCTCGACCAATTCCCGGATTTGCGGCTCAAGGTCGTATTGCTGGGCGTGGACGTGTGGTGGTTCAACGACCATGTGGACTTGCCGGCCCTGGAAGGCGACGACGAAGCGTTTTCGTGGAAGGCCCACTTGTTGGCCGTGCGAAGGCTGCTCTACGAAGAGCGGCGCGCCGTGCCGGGGCTGGCCCTTCATCCGAAGGAAAAACGGATCGGCATCCAGGCGCAGCTCGCGAACATGGGCTTTCGGCGCGACGGCAGCCAGGCGTACAACTATCCGGTGCCCGATTTCGGGCCGGGCTGGAAGTTCAAGGAACATACGTTCCTGGCCGTGACGGACCGGATCAAGGGGCAGTATTACGGCTTCCCGCCCTGCGCGGGTTTGGACATGACGCGGTTGGAGATTCTCAAGAAGGGCCTGGAGCGGCTGAAGGCCCGGGGGACGTTGGTGGTCGGATTCACCCCGCCGTTTTCTGCGGAGTGCATACCACTCCTGGAGACGATGCCGCAACAGCGGCCCCTTTGGACGCAATTCCGCAAGGAGATTCCCGCGTTGTTCCAGCAGCTCGACCTGCCCTTTGTGGACGCTTCGGAGTTAGGCGCGCTGGGCCTGGACGACCGGTACATGATCGACGTCGGCAGCAACTACGAACGACCCCACCTGGGGCACTCCCTAGAGCCGTCGCTGGACCAGGCGCTGCGGCGATTTCCGCGTGCCTTCAGCCATTACGCGGCACGCGCCACCCAATACAACTTCACGCCCCAGGACCGTTGAGGCGAGGCTAGCGTGCGCTACCTGGTGGTTGGTCTGGGGAGCATCGGCAAGCGCCACGTGCGGCTGCTGCGGACCTTGGACGCCGACGCCCGGATCGCCGCCTGGCGCCGGAGCAGTACCCGCGAGCCGGAGGGCGGCATCGACGAGCTCATCGTGCAGGAACGGGACCTCGACGCCTGGCGGCCGGACGCGGCGGTGGTCGCCACCCCCGCCGCGCTGCACCTGCCCGCCGCCTTGGCGTGTGCCCGCCGCGGGGTGCCGCTCTTCATCGAAAAACCGCTGGCCGACCGCCTGGACGGGCTGGACGAATTGGCCGAGCTGTGCGCCGGCTAGCGCCTCGTGGTCATGGTCGGCTACTG
>VBOG01000181.1:475-6213 GCA_005877815.1 Nitrospirota bacterium | reverse complement strand
CCACTTCTGCCTGACGCATGCGATGCGTTTCCGCGTTCGCCTTCATCGACACCGGCAGGCTTCCATTCAACTCCAATATACGCTTCTCGACGTCTCCCCGTGATATTCCGACAGGCATCGCTTTCACGGCACCGCTGATCTCTGCCACCGTTTCGTCATCGAGGTTGTACATCGCCGGATAGAGCCCGCACGACGCGGGATGCACGAGCACCAACAGCCAAAGCGCCATGGTCGCACGCCATCGCGGGAAGGATCTGCGCCCCCATCCCGTCTCGGGGTTATCCTGCCGTTGGCGTGCCCAGCTCAGCGACAGGAATAACAGCAATGAGATAGGAAACAGAAACGCATGGACAGTGGCGACCTCGTTGATCTCGGGCATCCGCGCCGGGATTTCCCAGGCATTCCAGAATGTCACCGTGATGACAAGAAGGATCCACGCCCACGCGGCAAGGAGCAACATTCTTCCCAACCACGTGGGAGGAGTACGCTGATTGGTGGGCTCGAATGCCATAGGCCGACAGCGAGACTACCATCGGCCTCGCGGCGAATCCAGAGATGCCGTCTTGACTCGTCCAGTCTGAATACCGGACAATCCGATTTCTGATCCTGCCGAAGTGGCGGAACTGGCAGACGCACTAGATTCAGGGTCTAGCGGGAGCAATCCCGTCGGGGTTCAAATCCCCGCTTCGGCACCACATCTTCTCTTCAGATCTCACGGACAGCGAACACCTGACCCGCAACGAGCGCAGGGGGTCGACACAAGTAGCTAGGTTGTTCATCGGCAACCTTTCAGTTATGGTCTCCTCCCATCCGAAGGGCTTGGTTAGTACCTTGCTCCATGATAAACATGCGAGACCTAGAACCCCCCAACTCTAAAGCCGACTATGCCACAAACACCTGAACTCGAACAATTCGTGGATTCCGCGCACTCGCTGCTGGCGCGGCTGAGAAAGAGTGAGCCGTTCCTGCCGGGCGAGATGCCGGTGCTGATCTATACCCTCGGTCAACTTGTGCAGGTCGTGAATAAATGGGACGGCGAGAACTACGAAACTGATCACTCCGGGAGTGCTTGACGCAGCACATCTTCAATGGAAGGGACACAACATGGAGAGACCGTTTACTCTCACGCACCGCGAAACTGAAGTTCTGGATCTCATATGGGATGGAGAGCAGAACCGGGATATTAGCACACGCATGAAGATCAGCATGAAGACCGTCGAGGCTCATCGGGCGAACATGATGAAGAAACTGCGCGTGTCGAATACCGCCCAATTGCTGAAAACCGCCCTTGAAGAAGGGTTCATTCGGGTGAGACGCGGCGCAGTCTGACTGAAACGGACTTGCGAACCAGACCGCCTACTGCCGGCCTGGTCGGCCTGGGATCTTGCAAACCCGAGCAATGACTCACGCCTAATGCTTACCGTGCCTGTTTCAAAATTTCTTCGTAGTTCTGCATTTCTCACGGTGCTTTATTTTATAGCAGCGCTGTGAACAAAACTTTTTTGCGTGTGAATTGGCCAAGAAAATGCGTCGACACCCTCTGCAGACTCTTGCGGCAAGAGACGGGTCTTTCAGGAGGCGGAGGTGATCCACGGCCGACTGCTCCAATTGCCGTACGCGTTCTCTGGTGCACCGTAAGGCTTCGCCAATCCTCATCAATGTGTCACCGGCGCACCGACGTCTTAGAATGAACGCCAATGGGGCCGGCAACTGTCTTAACAGCTTTTCTCCCGTCTCCCTGATCACTCTCTCGATTCGGCTTACGACGACGGAACGCTCGCCTTGGCGCCTACACTTCTCACTACAGAAATGATTCACCGGTTTTGGAATTGGCTTGCCGCATACGCTGCATGGTTTGGCCGGCCGGCATTGTTTTAACCGGGGTGGGGAATCAAAGCCTCGCCGCAACGCTATCCGGTTTGCGTTCCAGCAGCACCTGCAAAATCCTTTGGCATAATACTTTCGCTGTCGTTTACAGCGTGGACAGAGGATCATTTGCGGGCTCCGTCTTGAGGAAGTGGCTGGCTCTTTGGATGGCGGGATCATACCGCCAGACCCGGGAACAGATAGTTCAGGGCAACCAACAGGATGACCAGAGAGACAAGGAACAAGATCACAGTCGGCCCCAGCACATCGGGCTGAAAATCCTCAGGCGACTTTTCGCTCATACTCAAGACACGCGTTAGGTGAACGGGACAGAGTGTCCTCTCCGCCCCGTTCATGGACACTTAGAGTGCTCGGTCGCCCGTCTCACCGGTGCGAATCCGCACAACGTTTTCGAGGTTCGTGATAAAGATTTTTCCGTCTCCGACTTCCCCCGTCTTCGCTGTGCGGATGATGGTGTTCACCACGTCGTTTGCCACGCCATCCTGGACCACCACGTCGATTTTGATCTTCGGCACAAATTCGATGGTGTACTCAGTCCCCCGATAGGCCTCCTTATGGCCTTTCTGCCGGCCAAATCCCCGCACTTCCAACACCGTCATGCCCACAATTCCGGCTTCTGTGAGCGCCTCCTTCACATCGTCGAGTTTATGGGGTTTGATGATCGCCTCGATTTTCTTCATGTCCGGTCATCTCCTCTTGAAATGCGATCTACTGATCCATGCCCGTCATATGGCATCGGTTCAGGCTTTCCCGTAGGCGCGCTCTTCATGCTGGCTCAAGTCTAGACCCGTGCGCTCTTCTTCTTCGCTCACGCGAAGCCCCATCGTGAGATCGATAAGTTTCAGAATGATGAAGGTGCCCACGAACGCGAAGACCCATGACACGCCGACCGCAATCGCTTGGATCTTGAGCTGAGCGGGATTGCCGAAGAACCATCCATCGGCCCCGCCGGCATTGATGGCTTTGGAGGCAAAGAGTCCCGTGGCGAGCGCTCCCCACGTGCCGCCAATTCCATGCACGCCTACCGCATCGAGAGAATCGTCATAGCCCAATTTCGATTTCACGATGACCGCGGCATAGCAAAAGACGCCGGCGCCGGCGCCGACGATCAACGAGGACATTGGTCCGACAAAGCCGGACGCGGGCGTGATGGCCACCAACCCTGCGATCGCGCCACTGGCCGCACCCAGGACGGTTGGCTTCCCCCGATACATCCACTCCATCACCATCCAGGTTAACGCGGCGGCGGCCGTCGCCGTATTCGTGACCACAAAGGCACTCGTGGCTAACGCTCCGGAGGCGACGGCACTTCCCGCATTGAACCCAAACCAGCCGAACCACAGCAGCGACGCCCCCAAGACGGTCATGGGCAGATTATGCGGCGCCATGTTGTCCTTCCCGTATCCGATCCGCCGACCTAAGACCAATGCGCACGCCAAAGCCGACACTCCCGAGCTAATGTGCACAACGGTGCCGCCCGCAAAGTCCAGCGCTCCCAGGTTCCGCAGCCATCCACCCACGCCCCACACCCAATGCGCGAGCGGATCGTAGATAAACGTTGCCCACAACAGGGTGAACACCAAGAAGCTACTAAATTTCATCCGTTCAGCGAAGGCGCCCGTGATCAGGGCCGGCGTAATCACCGCAAACATCGCCTGAAAAATCATAAACGCCTGATGCGGCACCGTCGCGCCATAATCGGCGTTCGGTTCGAGTCCGACGCCGGCTAAGCCGACCCAATCCAAACTACCAATCAGGTGCCATTTGTCGGGGCCAAACGCCAAGCTATACCCCCAGAGCACCCATTGAACGCTAATCACGCAGAGAATAATGAAGCTCTGCATGATCGTCCCCAGCGCATTTTTCTCGCGCACCATCCCGGCATAAAAGAGCGCCAATCCTGGCGCGGTCATTGCCAGCACCAAGGCGCTCGATGTTAAGAGCCACGCCGTATCGCCGGTGTCGATTTTCAGTGGAGGCGCGGGAACCGCAGGTGGAGCTCCGGGCGCGGCAGGAGTCGTCGGAGATCCCGCCGGAGGGGCGCCACCCGCAGCCGGAGGGGCCTCTGTTGCCTGTTGGGCTAGGACCATCCCTTCCACTCCCCAACATGCGATGAGAAACGCCAAGAGCACGAGACTCAACACGCGGACTCGTCGCTTGCAGTACATGGTCATCCTCCTTTGTCCGTCTTCAATAATTGATGTCGAGTTGCACCGTCCACTTCCACTGGCCGTTGATCACATGATCGTTGAACCAGACCGGACCGGTCAGAAGGCTGATGTCTTTGTTGAAAAAATGGTACATGCCGAAGCCTCCACCGCCGATGAAGTTCTTGCCGCTGGCATAGTCGGCCGCGAAGACCCACTTGTTGTATTCGTTGCCCTCCTTGTCTTTGACCTTCCAGAAGCCGTAGTCATAGCCGACCATGCCTCCCGCGTTGTCGAGTTCTCCGCTGGCGCCTGGAATACAGGCGACAATGCCGGTGTTGCCGGGTTTACATCCCCCCTGATGCATCAGAGCTGAGTTGGGATTCCCGTAATAGCCCCCTCCATGAATCCTTCCGAACGGGCCGAGGGTTTTTCCGATCAGGAAGTCCACGATGTTCATGTCGGTGACCTGCGCCTTCGTGCCCACATTGAAGATCCCAATATTAATAGCCGGGAACCAGCTGCCGAAAAAGGCGCCCTCCGGTGTGCCGATTTTCGAGTTGAACAGCAGCGAATTGCCGATCGACCGCATGGCGGGATGAATGCGGGTCCCGGGGAACAGCCCGTCAATGCCCACTTCCATTTGTAGCTTTTCAAACGGCAAGACTCCGACCGTGAGGCCGACATCGGTTGGAAACGAATCAAATTGCCCGTTCGCTAATTCTTCCTGAGTCCTTGAGAGTCGAAAATAGTTGTCCACTCCGATATGCCAGACATTGAACGGTTGCACATCCGACGTCGCCGGAGTCCAGTACGTCGTCGAGGGAGTGGCGAAAACCTCGCCCTCAGTGCCCATGAACACACAGGCGAGCAGCGCGATCGCAACAGCCCGTATACGTCGTCCTGTCATCTTCATAGTCCAATGCCCTCCCTTAAGCAGGCCATGTTGATCACTGGTTCAATGGAATAGCACGAGGACGGCGGTGTCCGGAATACAGAAACGGCGTCCTCCCCTCATCGCTGGAGGCCCCGAGGACCTCCTTGAGAGAAAAACGCCGTTGTCGCATTAGCACAACTTTGTGCTAACAGGCGCCGATATACCATTCTGTGTTTATCGTGTCAACCTTTTAATTAAATAATTCTGACGCTGTTCCCAAAACCTGCTCGATCCGACGCTCAGGAGTTCTGTGAGACCTCGACCTGTGGCCTGCTGACGGCCTTGCCCCGTCCCGTCTTGTGAAGCTTCGCGCGTGTGTGATACGGCACCAGCCCTTCCAAGACTGACGCCAATTTGTTGCACGGCACGTCTTCAAGGATTTTGAGCGCTGGCTTGGGATCAGGGCCGGTTCGGCCTCCCACAAACACATCCACAGCCTCCACGACTTCCCCGTTGACTTTCGCTCGCTTGCCCAACAGTCCAATGTCGGCAACGAGATGATTGCCGCATCCCGCCGGGCATCCGGACCAATGCATCGTAATCGGCTTCACGCCGGTGAGGCTCTGCTCCAACTGCTGCGCGACCTCGAGCGCGCGCGACTTCGTTTCGATGACCGCCAAGTTGCAGTAGTCATTGCCGACACAGCTCACCAAACCTTTGAAGACTTCGGAGGCGTTATACGGCAAGCTCCGGAGAAGAGGTTCCTCCACGAGACTTCCGATCCGGCGGTCAGGGATGTTCGGCACAATCAACGTTTGCGCGGGGCT
>VBOG01000181.1:0-214 GCA_005877815.1 Nitrospirota bacterium | reverse complement strand
TCCAGCTCGTCACGAAACCGCGCCTCTCCCCATTCATCGATTAAGAAGGCCAGGCGGTTTTGTGTCCGCAGCTCTCGATTCCCGTGATCGCGGTAGAGCAGCACGATCGCCGCGCAGACCTCCACGACCTCGTCGGGCCTGAGAAATACGTCCAATGGGCTCGCAATGCGATAACCGCCCGAGCCTAATTTGCCGCCCACCAGCACGTTGAATC
>VBOG01000179.1 GCA_005877815.1 Nitrospirota bacterium | reverse complement strand
CCATGATTCACGATACGCGCATCAAGGCTTACGTTAGGGTTAACGCTTTGAAGCGATTCCCGGTTGCGCTACATCTCGGCATCGCACTATTGCCACATCGAAGGAGAGAGCGTGGCCGAATCTGAATCACGATCTCTGCATCTTCATACGCTTGATTCTCTAATCGCCGACCTAGTCAGCGGCAGAGTCGTTCAGACAGGCGCAGCCGACCGGTTTGTGTTGCAGGACGAGCGGACGCGCAGCGCGCTTGAATGGTACCGCAAGAAGCGGCCGGTGAACTGGACGACGAGCGTCACGGTGCAGCAGGGGGAGGATTTGGTCGACACCATTCTTCAGAAGCCACCTGAATTGGCACCGCTGCCGGCGCGGCCGGCGAACGCCAACAGTCGGCGCTTGCGGTTGAAGAGACTGGAGGCGCACCGGCTCGCCGGTCTCCATAAATTCGGAACGCCCGGCGCAGCGCCTGAAAACTACGTCCACGAATTCACTTCGTCGCTCACTCTCTTCGAAGGCAGGAACGGGTCGGGCAAGACCTCACTACTCAACGCAATCATTTGGGCTCTGACCGGGGAAATGCTGCGCCCGCAGCGGGAGCCCGAAGCCGCGGAAGACTTCGAATGCTGGGTCATCGCGGCAGACGGCGGCGACGAACACACCGCCCATAAACTATCGCCTCTCACTCCGATGCCGAACGTGGAGCAGTACCGCCCCGATCAACCGTGGGTGCCCGCCGACGCATGGGTGGAACTCACGTTCGTGGACGAGACCGGCGCGGAATTACCAGTGATCCGCCGGAGCCAGAGTCGTTCGCCGCAGGGAAAATTAAAGGAAACGCCACCCGATCTGTCGGTCCTCGGCGTCGATCCCATTGCGGTGCGCATTGGCACCATCATGCCGGGGCTTCTTCCGCTGATCAAAGTCGGATCGGAATCTGAATTGGGCCGCGCCGTTTCGCAGTTGACGGGCCTTTCCGCACTAGTCGATCTGGCTGAGCATGTGCGGCGGGCAAAGGCGAAGATTGAGAGAGAGTTCGTAAAAGCCAAAGCAAGCGAGCGCAACCGGGCGGACCGCGACTACAGCACCGCGAAGGGTGATCTTGAAAAGATTCTGCTTGCGTATCCGAGTCTGAATTCGGCGCAGGCCATACCTCAGTGTTCCGATGACAAGGAGATCGAACAGACCCTCGACAAGATCACAAAACATTTCGAAAGCGCGAAAGCTGCCGCATTCGAGTCTGCGCGTGAGATTCTGGGCGAGCGCTTCGACCCCAGTAATCTCGCGCTTCTGTCCGATCTTGAGAAGAATATCAGCCGGGCACTTGAACGTGTCAGTCAACCGCAAAGCCTTGTTTCAGCCGCCCGGCTTCGCGCTCTGCGCCAGCTCAACCCGGGAGAACTCGATGCGGCAGAAATCAGGATTCAGGACATTCTTGCGGAAGCGAAAGCCCTTGATGCTTTGGCCCAGAATCCTTCAATGGCTGCTCGTACCCGCCTCTATGCCCGGATCGCGACCTGGATCTTGGACCACCCCGACCCACAGCGTAAAGACGACACATGCGTTGTTTGCGGCGGCAATCTCGAAGATGCCCTCGATCCTGTAACCGGTCAACTTGTCAAAAAACATCTGCACGAGGCCGCCCCCGACGCGGCGTTGCTCTCGCAGACGCTGGCCCGTTGGGCGGAGAATGTGCAAGGCGACCTCATGCGCAATTTGCCGGAGGCGCTCCGCGCGGAAACGGCGGCCGACCTGCCCGCGCATCCCTGCGATCTGCTTCGGACCGCCTTTGTCGATGAGTTATTTGGCTTCGAACCCTTCCGCGGCGTATTGGGGGATCTTAAGGCACAGACCGCTTCCACGTTTGACGAGGTCGTCCAAGTTCGGAAGGCACTAGCCTACCCCGCCGAAATCGCGCTTCCGAAGGGGTGCGATACGCTGGGCAAGACGTTGATGCGCCTCGACTGTGCAGTCCGCTTTGCACGGTGGCGGCAAGGGAATGATGCGTTGGCGCGCGAGATTGTGACGCGCGTGCTCGGGCACGTGCCCAAGGAGCGCGAGTCGAGAGAAAAGGTAACGCTCATTGGAAAGCTGCTTGATCTCGAAACTACGGTGAAAGCCGCGAGGCCCATCTCCGATGCGCTCGTCCAGTGCGACCGGCTCAAGCAGCATCTGAAAGCGCGTCGGACCGCCGAAACACGCCTTGCCGAATACGCCGTTGCGAGCGCAGCCCTGGGAAACCTCGCCGGCTTGGGGCGACTTGCCGACCAGCAGGTCGATCAGCTTCGCAAGACCTTGAGCAAGGACGCAGCGAAGTGGCGCTCCCGGATTCCTCGGCGCGTTTCCGGACACTGCCCACGAATTGATCGATACCGGCATGGGTCGCAAGGGGGAGCTGGACCTTGTCGTGCAGGCAGGCGGCGTGTCGGCGCCAGCGCAGCACGTAACGAACGCCTCTGCTCTGCGCGCCAGTCTCGTCGCATTCTTTCTCCCCTTCTGGGAGCACGTACTCAAGGAACGAGGCGGACTAACGACCTTGGTGCTCGACGACCCGCAAGAGCTGCTCGACGATGAAAACCGAGAACGTCTCGCTGCGGCGCTCGCCCCCCTATTGGGCGCAAGAGCGCAGTTGATCGTGTCATCCTATGACCCGCGGTTTTGCGGATGCATCTCGCGCCTCCCAATGTCGGGCGGCGTTGAGCATCTCGAAGTCCACCCCGCCACGCGCCAACAGCCGGTCGTTCGCACCACGCCGCCGCTTCCGGTCATCGAAGAACGCAAG
>VBOG01000178.1 GCA_005877815.1 Nitrospirota bacterium | reverse complement strand
GCCACGACGATGCCCGCCATCGAGAGCATCGAGACCGCCGCCACCGCCACGCCGTACAGCCCCGCCCCCGCCATGCCGCCGGTGACATAATAACTCCCAAGGATCGCCGCCCCGATCACGATCACCGGCCACGCGGTCGCCTGCATGCCGACTGCGAGACCCGCGATAATGTTCGTGGCATGTCCCGTTTCGCTGGCCTTCGCGATCTCCTGCACCGGCAGAAAGCTCTTGGAGGTGTAGTAGTCGGTGATGAACACGAGGGCCAGCGTCACGGCGAGTCCCATCAAGGCGCTGGCGTAGTACGCGCCGCCGCTCACGCCGCCGACGCCATCCATTAACCAGACCGTGGCGGGGTAGAAGGCGATGGCCGCGACGCCGCCGGCCCAGAACAAACCTTTGTAGAGCGCGCCCATGATGCTGCCATTCGCGCCCACCTTCACGAACCAGATACCGAAGATCGTCGCAAAGATGGTGATCCCGCCGAGCAGCAATGGATACAGCAATGGCTCCGCAGCGCCTTTGAAGAGCGTGAATCCCAAAACCATCGCAGCCACCGTCGTGACGGCGTATGTCTCGAAGAGATCGGCAGCCATGCCCGCGCAGTCCCCGACGTTATCCCCGACGTTGTCCGCGATGACGGCCGGGTTCCGCGGATCATCTTCGGGAATTCCCGCTTCCACCTTGCCGACGAGATCGGCCCCCACATCCGCCGCCTTCGTGAAGATGCCGCCGCCCACGCGCGCGAATACCGAGATCAGGCTGCCGCCGAACCCCAGGGAGAGCAGCGCATGCACGGCCTTCTCCGAGCCCGAGATGGCCGACGCCACGAAGTAAAATCCCGAGACGGCGACCAGACCCAAGCCGATGAGCAGCAGACCGGTCACGGCGCCGCCTTTGAACGCCACCTGCAAAGCGGCATTGAGTCCGCTATGCGCCGCCTGCGCGGTGCGCACATTGGCGCGGACCGCGACCACCATGCCGACATATCCCGCGGTGGCGGAGGCGACGGCTCCGATGAGAAAACCCACCGCCGTCAACAATCCGAATTTATCGGACCAGATCCCGGCGCCCCACAGGACAATGAACAACGCGGCGGCTACATACGCGACGGTCGTGTACTGCCGGTTGAGATACGCCTTTGCCCCTTCCTGGATCGCCTTCGAAATGCTCTTCATCTTGTCCGATCCTTCGGGCAATTTCAGAATCCATAGAATCAAATAGGCGCCGTACGCGATGCCGACAAAGCCGGCGACGACGGCAAACAGAACGATGCCAGCGGTCAACTCCATGCAACCAGTCTCCTTCTCGTCACTGTATTGAATCTCGATACTGAGGCCGTGAAATGGCCGCTCATTGTATAGAGCCGCCCCAGAATATTCAAGCAAGGGAACGCCCTACATCAGTATCATTCCTGATGAGGCGATTGTTGAAAGCTTGCCGCCTTCCGGCAGACCTGTTATAGTTGGATTATTGAGAGGACATCACGTGTTGGAACCGCAGTACATCGTCGTGGATCAGAAGACCTTCACCAAGGAAGACCTGGTCTTGGACAACCACGTATATAAGAATTGTCAGCTCGACCACTGCCGCGTGTTTTACAGCGGCGGGCCGTTCGAGCTGATCGACACGCACATCACAAACTCAGAGCTTGTGTTGAATCAACCGGCAAAAAACATCTACGCGGCCATTCAGATTTTCCGGACGAAATCTCCCAGCTCCAGAATCGCCGATTAGCATTCGGCAGGATATCATCCCGCCGAGGCGATCGGCTCACCCGCACGGCTTCTTCATCAGTTTTCCATCCGAGACCTTGGTATTTCCGCAGCGGACGGTGATTTCGGATGTTTTGAAGACCGGATCGTTGTGGCCTTTCATCGTAAACGAGGCCACTCGCTTCGCAAACGCCTCGGTCCACCGCTCGCCCGGCGTCGCATAGTGCAGTGAAATCTCGACATCGAAGGAGGGGGTGTTGGGCGGCGTCGGGAACGTGAATGTTTCGACGCGCGTTTCGTCTGCCTTCAGAACGGTGTCTTCCGCCAGTTTCACCGCGTCGTGGTCCATCAAGGTCTTGTTGCCCTTCGCGTCCGTGAACGTACGTGCGTACGCGCGCTTGTCTCTGTACACCTCCGTGAGGTTCCGTCCTCGGATCACGATCTGCAGGTAGACCTCGTTCCAGATGGGATGCGACGTCGGCACGTTATGGGGCACCAGGTTCTTCACCTTCACCGTCAACTTCGTTTGCGCGCCTTGCACCTCGGTATCGTAATCAAGATCGAACGCCTGTTTGCGAAGCGCCGGGGACTTCCCGTTAAATTCGTGCCCCGCGATATCCCGCTTCTTTTCTTCATTGGCGGATGCATCGAACCCCTGCGGCATATGGCAGGTCTGGCACGTCTTCCCCTCCTTGGCCGCTTTGGTGTTCTTCCAATTGCCGACGGCCTCGGCTTCCGGCACTCCGGGAGGAGCCAAGCTATGGCAGGCCAGGCACAGATCCGACTTCTTGAAGAGATCCAAATATTGCGAATCGTGCGCCTTGCTCTCGAGGTAGTCTTTGTACCCGCCGAAGACCGTTCGACCGGGCTCCAGCTTCATCGGCGGGGGTCCGCCGGGCTTCGTCGTCGGATTGACCTCCACAGACTTGATCAGATGGCATTGAATACAGCCGACGCCTTCGAAGGTGGGATCGCCTGACAGGATCTGCTTGACCATCGTGTCCGCCAGGTCCGGGAAGACCACCGTTTGCGGGGCATGGCAATTCAGACAATACCGCTTGTCCTTTCCTTTGCCGGCGTAATCTTCCAGCATGGCCCGAAACGTCGGGGTCACGATGGCCCGCGCAATGACGGACTCATCATATTCCTCGGACGCGCGGATGTGGCATTTCTTGCATTTGGAAGAAGCCGGGAAGACCTTCTCGGGCGTCAGCGGAGCGTCCTCTTTCGCAAAGGTGCCCTGAAACCAACCAACGCCTGATAGAAGGCCCAGCACCGTCAGACCGACGACGAATATCTTGACTCGCTGCGTTCTCGCTACGATCACTCTCATACGCTCTCAGCTCCCTGTCTCGCACGAAGTTCGGCCACGGAAGGCGGGGTGGCTCAGAGGGATTTCGTCCGGAAAGTCAGGATGCGGGGCTCGGCATAATCGGTGATCAGACGGGTGGTCCGCTCGCGTTCCGCCTCGCTCGACAGGGTTTTTAAATACCCGTTCAGCAATGCGGGGGCCGGTTTGGGGATGAGGCTGTAGGTCAGGATGGCATTCACCTCCAGACCCTCGCCGTCACCCGTCAGCGTAAGAGCAAATGGGACACGCTTCGTCGTCCCACCTTTGACGAGTATATCTCCCAGCGGTTGATCGAGCAGGTCGGGGAATTGCGTGCCAAAGACCTTTTGAGTCGTACCGAGCAGCCGGCCCAATTTATCCTTGACCTCGACCGTGAGATAAAACTGCTTCAGCACCGGATCCCCGTCCGGAAAGTTGTGGGGGACGGCGCCGTTCATCACCGCCACTTCGCCCTCCACCTGCGCCCCGTTCCGTTTGGCTTCGACCTCGAGTCGGGGCATCCACTCGGCCTGCAGATTCCGGTTCTTTAACATCAGCCCTGGAATGACGATCCCCCGAAAATAGTGCCTGGCGATCTCCCGGGTCATCGCGCCTCGCCTGGACGTTGAACTTCCCGTGGATTGCTCCATATGGCAGGACTGGCACACCACTCCTTCAAGAATCTCACTGTCGATGGTCGGACTGCGATTATCCCGCAGTTTTTCAAAATGGCAGGACGTGCAAAAATTGGCGCCCTTATACAGTTTCGAAGCAAAAGAATTGTGCACCATGTTGTCCTCGGCGTCCTTGAACGGGCCGTACATGGTCTTGTCGAGCGATAACTGGTACGAGGGGATCTTCTTGGCATCGTCCGTCAGTTTTTCCACCAAATGGCATGACGAGCAACTAATCCCTTCGACCGTCACCTTGCCGCTCATCACCTGGCCAATAATACGGTCGGTATGCTGGGGGAAGACCGTCACGGCCGGCGCGTGGCAGGAGAGGCACTTTTGCTTCTTCTCGGCAGACGGATTCGTTTGGAGCCAGACCCCCATGACGGCCTTGAACACGGGGGACGGCAAGGCGGTGCCATGCAACAGGGCGGCATCCACCCGCCCCATCAGCTTGAGATCCATGGTCATCTCCCGGAAGCCCGCCATCTCTTCGTAATGGCGATCGTGGCACTGCCGGCAGACTTCAGAGCGGAGGAAGACCTTTTCGATCTCCTCGATCCATGGTTCCTTGCGCTCGGTCTTGCGGTCCTGGCCGGACCCTTCCTGAACGACGACCGCGCCGACGACGACCAGGAGAAACGTCAGCAGCCCCGCTACGCACGCACCGGGATTCATCATGCCTGGCATCCGAGACAGCAATGATACGGCATGTCAGTCGACGCGCTTGGGGACAAAGTGGAAGTTCATCTGGCCTCCCTGGCCCTGGTTCTCAGGATTCGTGGGCTCCCATGTGCCCACCGTAAAATTGCCTTCTTTCAGCAACTCCGGCAGCAATCGTCCGAAATCTTCCAGATTCCGCACGGGTTTTTTATTCATTTCGGCAATGACCGCGCCGACCTTGATCCCGGCCACCTCGGCAAGGCTTTCGCCGATCACCTCGAATACCGCGACCCCCTCGGCCGATCTGAGGTTCAGCTCCTTCCGAATATCCTCGGTCACGGGGCCGACGATCAGCCCGAATTCTTCTGCCATCGCGATAATGTCTTTCTGCTTTTTGTCGGCCGCCGCCTCGGACTGCGGACCGGAAGACGACCCGGTCGAGGTCAGTCCGAGATTCTTCTCCGGGTATGGCTCGACGGCGAATGACACAGATCCGCTCGCCACGATCAGCAGTCCAGTCATCACCCATGCTACATGACGCATCGTCACTCCGCCGTTATGACGTCACCGGATCAATGATCAGTTGCAGCCAGGGCGCGATGGCTTTCTGGCCGTTGCGCTCCTTGTTCTCGCCGTTCCACACAGCAAACGCCATGGTCTGAATGCGTCCCGGACCGAAAATCGCATCATTGTCAGGATCGCGGGTCTCGATCGGGCGCTTAAAGACCACCTTCCATCGTCCCTGCTCCCAAATCGCATTCCCTTGGACCGCTCCCTGGCCACGCTTGGTCGTCAGGGTGCTGAAGCCGCCGCCCAAAAGATCCTCCACCGAGGAGGCCCGCCTCGGAATCACTTCGAACCTCCGAACTTCTCCTTCGCCGCCTGCTTTTCGCTCCGCCTCTTTCGCTTTTCGGCGCTCGATATCCGTCTGCCAATCCGCCTTCCAGTGCCAGATATTCAGGTAGTGATCGAGTTGCCCCATGCAGAAGAACGCGGGCGCGTCACCGAGGGGAAACGCCAGTGCGGCGCCGTCGCGAAACGTGCCGGGTGTCAACCGATCATTCTTCGTGGGATCCTGCCATTCCAACAGGAAAGCCAACTCCTTGCCGTTATGGAGCGAGCGAACCGTCAGGGATTTAATTGTGGGATCAGGCAGCGTCGGCCGTGTAATGACTTGGCCGCTCAGCGGAAGGATCACAGGCGTCGCCTTTGCCCATTCTGGATCTTTCGGCTCGAAGGGGAGGTTCCCGGAGATATAGTGGGACCGGATGAAGAGGCCTTGCGAGCTGACGACCTGGACACCAAAGCCGTAGAACAGGAGCACGAGGATGAATACTGCGATAAGGACACGCGGCACGCGCCGGTAAGTCCCGACGGCAAACGACATCCACCCCATAGTCCGCTCCACTTTGCGGTCCGGGCCATGCCCGGATCATTCCGGCATTCAGGGCAGTTTCAACCGCCGGATTTTGTTCTCACCGCGCTCGCAAATAAATAGAGAACCATTCGCGTCCAAGGCTAGGCCTGCCGGGGAGTTCACGACGGCGTCGATCGCAACCCGGCCGTCGCCGTGCTTGATCATTTCCTTGTCCACCGCTTTGACAAACTTGGCAGCGCCGCACCCGCCCATCGCCCCGGACTCCTTATAGCCGCTGTCGCCGTTTCCCGCGACCGTGCTGATGAGACCCGTGCCCGCCTCGACTCGACGCACCCGATGATTCATCGCGTCAGAAATGTACAGATGCCCGGCGGCATCGAACAGGACCGCTTCCGGAGCGTTCAGCATCGCCTTGGTGGCCGGTTTGCCGTCGCCGTCGTAGCCGAAGTAGCAGATTCCCGCTACCGTCGTCACGATCCCCGTCTTCATGTCGATTTTCCGGATACGGTTGCTCCCTTTATCGGCAACATACACATCACCCTGAGGATCCACAGCGATGCCTACCGGATCGTGGAACCGCACCTCGGCCCCTGGTTTTCCATCATCGTAGAACACATTCATGTCCATGCCGTCAGTGTCGCAGGGAGGCCGCAACCATCCATGATCGTCGCTGAAATCTATCCCGATGGCATCGCCGGACAGCACGACAAGATTCTTGGCGATCAACGGACTGTCCCGGACGTCATCTTCATGGGACCAGGTTCCGGCGATGGTGGTGATCAGTTTGGTCTTCGGATCGTACATCCGGATGCGATGCGCTTGCGCATCCACGATAAACAAACGGTCTTGGGAATCGAAGGCAATCCCGCTCGGATAGGTGAGGTGGGCTTCCAGGGCCGGTCCGTCCCCGTCAAAGCCGAATTCCCCGGTTCCGACGATCGTGTCGATGATGCCCGTCTTCATATCGATGCGCCGGATCCGGTTGCTTCCGGAGTCGCAGATGTAGAGATCGCCCTGCGAGTCGAACGCAACGTCAAGGGGCAGGTACAACCCGGCCTCCGCGGCAGGGCCCCCATCTCCGCTGTAGCAGGTTTCGCCGATGCCCGCCACGTGGCCGATGATGCCCGTGGCGAATTCCACCCGTCTGATCCGATCGCTTCCCGATTCCGCGAAATACAGATATTGTCCCTGAGGATCAACTGCGAGACCCACCGGTAAGGGCAGCCCCGCCTTGGTGGCGATCTTCCCGTCGCCCGTGCTGCGAGACTTCCCGTTGCCGGCGAAGGTTTCGATGATGCCTGGAGATGTGAGGAGACTACTGTCCATCCCTACCTCGTTTCGAACGTCCACGCGTGCCGAGCCGGTTATACTTTCGGCTGCTGAGGCGCCACCCCTGGCGGAGGAGGCGGGGGCGGTGCGGCGGCCATGGGATCCCCGGGCTGCGCGCCGGGCTGGGCCTGTTGGTTCGCCTCCAGCTCTATCGCCTCCGCTTCATGGACGGATTTCTTAAATCCCTTGATGGCCTTCCCCAATCCTTCCCCGAGCTGAGGCAGCTTGCCAGCCCCGAAGATGATCAGGACGATGAACAATATCAGGACCAACTCCGTGATGCCCATACTCCCAAACATAGCGCGCTCCTTGTAAAGACTCGTTATTTGCCTTTTGATTCCGGAGGCCGCCGAGACGCGAACCTCGATTTCAGGCGCTCCCGCGTTTGATCGGCTTCGGCGAACCGTTTCGTCTTCTCGTAGGTGCTGATGAGATTGTAATAGGCCAGCGGCTCCTCGGGATTGTTCTGCACCGCCGCCTCCAGCACCTGTATCGCTTCATCGGGCTTCCGCATGTTCAGATGGATCTCCATCAACGCAAACGCGGCCTCCAGATTGTGAGGATCCAACTCGAGCACGCGCCGGTACGCCATGATGGCGGCGTCAATCGTATGGAGGTCGGAGATGTTCCGCAACTCCAACTTCTCGTAGACCTTGCCGAGCTGAAACCAGGCGATGGGGTCCTCCGGCGTCACGTCCACGAGCCGCTCGAATAGGTCCTTGGCATCCATATAGTCGTCTTTATCAAACCGGGCGCGGCCAAGATTGAACAAGGCCAGAACATCGCGAGGATTGACCTTCAGCGCGTGCTGGAACTGTTCCATGGCATCGTCGAGCTTGCCTTGGGTCGCAAGAATCGTCCCGCGGTTGGCATAATACATGGCCAGAGACTCCGCCATCTGCGCCCGCAAGCTCTCCGCGATGTCAATCGCCTTGGACACCTGCTCATAGGCTTCATCCAGCATGCCCTTGGCAAAATAGACTTCGCCCAAGCGACATTGTGCCTGAAAATCGTCCGGGTCCGCCTCGAGCAGCTTCTTGATCTCGACGATCTCATCATCGAGACTCAACGGGGCGTCTACCGGAGCCTCAGCCGTCTTATCCGTCGTTTGCTCGCCTTGTCCCGCAGTATCCATATCCATTCCTTTGATTCGCCGCCGTCACGGCCCGCTCAAGAAGGTTCAGCCGCCGGCCCTTCGGTGAGACTGACCGGAAACGACCGGCCGGTCCGTTCCCGCGCTTCGATTCGGCCATCATGCGTGACCAGCAACATGCCGAGCACGACGAACAACGTGAGATGCGAAAGCTGGAGCGCATAGCCCGCAATAAACATGAGTGCCAGGCCGTAACCCGCGCGCCTCCCCATGGTCACCTGCTTGACGACCGCATACGACCAGAATAACAGGCCGGCCATATAGAGCGCGAACGGCAGGTAGAAGGTGTACCCCATGCCCATTTGGAAAATCCAGCCAATCCCCTGGCTGCCTTGGCGGACACTGCTGGCGGCCGCAGGATTGAACATTTCCACGATACCGTCCATCAACAGCAAGCCGAAGAAAAGGACCGCCCAGGTTGCGCCATAGAAGAAGGTTCGCCGGCGCTGCCGACGGTTGGTCGTCCGCAGAGAAAAGCCGGAATACACCGCGAACACCAGGACCGTCGCGACGACCATCAACGCTTCACCGAGACGATTCATCCCATGCACAAAGGGCGGGGCCGATGAAATTGCCAACCAACTATACAGCGTGGTCGTCAACTGGTAATACAGCCATCCCGAGATTCCCAGCGCGTAGCACAGAATCATCGCCCGCGCCTTCCAGTTCGGGTGAATCAGGGAATACTGCACCGCGATGAGCCAGACAAGCACGGCCGTGAGGCCGGTGTATGCAATCGAGCCGGCCATGGCGGGTGGAAACAGCAGGAACACAATGGTTAGCGCAAGCAGGATCGACACGAGCGAGACAACGAGACGGTCGAGCGGATGCGCGTCCCGATCCTTCATCTTGGAATAGAGAAACGTGAACAACGCGAGAAACACCAGAATGGCCGAAAAATTCAACAGGGCAAACCCCAGGGACGACGCCCCGCGGAGAAAATATTCGACCACCGGGTACTCTCTCGCGACCTTGGAGAGATGCATGCCGAGACGAGAGATCAGCCGGTACAGGACCAATTCCGACAGGCCGGCTATCACCAATGCTTTCACGGTGTACTCGAGCAAGAGCGAGACGGTTTCCGGCCTGACCCGCGCTTGCTCTGTCGTGAGCGATTGCGGCATAGAGAGATTCCTAGTGCGCCGCCACCACGGACGCCTTGGACCGGGCGATGTAGAGCAGCCCGTCGGCCATGGAATAATTGAACGGCAACTCACAGACGACTTCGCTGATCTTCTCGTAGACCTGTTGGTACACTCGCTCGGCCTCCTCCGGGTTCATGCCTTCCAGCACCTCATAAAAATAACCCAAACTCAAATCCTCCGAGGCCGGCCGCATGATGCGCCGAATGCCGTAGGCAGCCGGATCGCTCATGATCGGCGCCTCTTTTTCCAGGTCGAACAAGCAGGGCTGGCATGAAAATCCGAACGAGGTATTGAGGCGCTTATGGTCCACGATGAAATTCATCGTCTCCAAGGCCTCAGGCTCAGTCTCGGTGGGGAATCCGATCAACACATAGCAATGGACGGCAATGTCGAGATCCAGGCAATCGTCCACGATCCTTCGGACGTGCTCCTGCTTGATCCCTTTCTTCATGAAGTCCATGACCCGCTGGTTGTACGATTCCAACCCGAACACGATCTTGAGACAGCCCGCGTCCCGCATTTGCTTGAGCAGATCGCGCGATAGGTTTTTCTCAAAGCGCATCTCGCACGTCCACTGGGCATTCACAGTCGCCTCGATCAGTTGACTGCACAGCCGCTTGGTGGGCGACAACGCAAAACACTCATCGGTAAAGAAGAAGAAGGGTGTCTGGTACTTCTCCATGAGCGTCTTGAGATCCTCAACCACCTTTTCGGGTTGGCGCTGCCGGAAATTTTGGTGATCCAGCGTCAGCGCGCAGAATGCACAATCTTTGTAATAGCAGCCACGCGAAAATTGAACCGGAAGGACGGCCTGGGGCGCAAAGTATTGTCGGAAGTTGATGCCGTCGAAGTTCGGCGCCGCCAGGGCGTTAATGTTCTCGGAATAGAACGGCTGATTCACGACGATTTTACCGTTCTGCCGATAGATGAGGTTCGGGACCTTGCTGAAGTCTTGCTTGCCTTCCAGTTGGTGCACCAATTCCAGCAAAGCGGTTTCGCCTTCGAACACGACATAATCGTCGGCGAATTGAAACATCGAATCGGCGCGGCGGAGGTTGTCCACCAACCGGGTAAAGATGCTGCCGCCGATGGTCAGATGCACGTCGGGGTTGGCTTGCTTGATCAACCGGCAGAGCGTGAGCCCAGGAAGAATTTGCGAGGTGGCGGTGATCGACACCCCGATCAGATCGGGAGCCTGCGCCAATAGTTGCGGCACGAACCGGCTCCGGAACAATTCCAAATACGGATTTTCTTCCTCATCGGCAACGGCCTTGAGGATGTCCTTTGACGAATAGATGGAATGCCGCCACTGATTGTCGACGACGGAAATGCGTGTCGGAAAATAAAGCGTGGAGATAAACGCGAGGTACTGATCGATTAGGAATAAGCTTTCACGGTACCGCTCGAGGTCGTAAAACGACTCGGACCGCAAGGTGCGTTTCGCATCGTCGATCTGATCGTAGAGCGGCGGAAACCAATCGAGTGCCTCACGCATCCGGGCGAGATGCTCCTGGCTGGACGGGCCGGTTTCCCCCCGGGTCCCTGATCGCTCCAGCCGTTGGATTTTCTCCTGTATGCGCTCGTAGGTTTCACGGCCGGTGTCCTGGGAGAGCAACCCGTCCAGCACTTCGATCCCGAGATCCCGCTGCGTCACATCCGTAACCCCCGCCTGCTTGAGAAATCCGGTGAGGGAAGGCAGGCTGAGGTAGGGTTGGGACGGGTGCCATGTGGGAGGAAACAACAAGACCGTTTTCATCGGAACAACGCTTAGCTCCTCAAACAGCGCTAAAAAATTAGCAAGAAATCCACAGGATTCCGATCAACAGACAGCTATCAATACCAAAGTTTTATACACCCTCGGCGGCCAAAATTGCAAGGAAGCCAGCGGCTGGGAAACGGCACTCGGGTGAAAAAAAGCCCCGGGGGGAAATCGACTCCCCCGGGGCTCTGTGATCGCCTGCCGAACGGTTCGGCAAGCCGGAAGTTATCCGCCTCAGCTTACGGAATTTGCAGCGTAAACCAGGTGGAAATACCCTTCATGCCGTCACGCTCGAGGTTCTGACCGTCCCAGACCGCGAAGGCCATCGGCGTCGCCCCCGTCTTTAACTGGACGTCGTTGGGGTCGGAAGTGGTCAGCGCACGCTTGAAGACCACGCGCCACGTCGGGCCCGTGCAGCATCCGCCCTTGATGGAACCGGCCGGTTCCCACAGACCGTTTCCGACGACATCCTGATGAGCCTGCGTGGTCAACGTGCTGAAACCGTTCGCATTCAAATCTTCCACGGAGCCGATCCGCATCTCAGGATCGGACAAGATGTTCCCGGACCAAATGCCGGTGTTGAACGGACCCATGCTGCGACCCACGCGGTCGAGGTACGTCACACCGCCGGCCGGCTCCTCGTAATAGTAATCCCAGAAAATCGCGGGATATTCATTGTCCACATCCCAGATTCCCGCGCTATCCTTGCCCAAGTCCTTCTGCCACTCCGCGTTCCACCGCCAGATATTCACGGTGCCGCCCGACTGTCCCATACATTGGAACGGCGGCGCGCCGCTCGTATTCACGGGGAATTGGATGGCGGCCTGGTCCCGAAAGTGTTGTGGTCCGATGGTGGTATCGTTCTTCGACTGGTCACCCCAGTCCAAGCGAATGCCGATGTCCTTGCCGTTCGTGACAGCCTTCACGAAGACCGACTTCACCGCGATGTTCGGGTGCATCGGCGTCGTGATCGTCTGCCCGCTCAACGGAACGACCACACCGGGGACGTTCTCCCAGATTGGATTGGCTCCATCCATCGGAACCGGCCCCTTGATTGCCTTGACCTGAATCGCAACCGGCTGGCTGACAGCCAGCGGAACCTGTCCCAGTGTCAAGACGATGCCTACGATGAAGGCGCTCAGGAGCACGCCCCATACGACGGCCCTGTTCTTCGTCTGCATGATTTCCATAGCGACAGCCCCTCCTCTATTAAATATTAACCGAATATTAACCGAAAAACGCCCGCTTGCTTATTGGCACGAAAACGCCGGATCACTCGCCAGAGCCGGAATTACGCATGGCCGGCTTGGCCGCTTCCTCCCCCTTCAGGCTCACCGCTCTCCATCTGGGAACGTCCACCGACTTCGTCCAGAAGGACACTCAATTCGTTCCCCAGGTCCTGAGCTCCGCATTCAAAGACCGCTCCTTCAGGGGCAATGAACGTGGCCGGCTTGTAGTCAGTTTCCTTGTAAGGTTGGGGTGTCACTCCAAGATAGCCGCACTCGAATTTCAGAAACGCTTTGCAGAGTTCGCACAGCAACATGAAGAACCCACGCTGCGCTTTTTTGGAGGCCATGTCGGCGAAGAGGGGTGCCCAGCGACCGATGTGATCCCTGACAAATTTCTTTTCCGCGTCCACGACGATCTGAAGCTTCTCTTCCCCGTCGTGACAGAGGGCGTAGGATTCTTTATAGGCAAGGAAATGGAGAAACTCCATCTCAACGCTCAGGTGGTCGAGCCGCTCGTGGACGACTTCGGCCAATTCAAGCCCGAAGGCCTTATAGTATCCGGCGATGTCTCCCATGGTATGGGACTGCTGGAAGACGTGCTCATTGCCGAACAAGGTCTCATAAGGAGGCGCATCCAAGCTGATGACGTTCGAGAATACACGGCGATGTTCATCTTGGAGGTCGCTGAATTCCCAGGTCTTGAAATTCTCCGTCTCCCATTCCTCGATCTGCTCCAGAAACCTTCTGATCGGAGCGACAAGATCGCGAACTTTCGCAGAGGCTTTTGTGCTATTGAGACTTTTTTCGAGGGTTTCGACTGCGGAGAGACCGTCTTCGACGAATTCTCCCTCTTGCAGATAGTTGTAAAATTCGTCTTCTTCGGGGTACAGAAACCCCCACGACAACAGCAGATAGAGCTTGCTTCTCGAGAGAGCAAGTTCAACCGGCGGCGCATCGGCAAGACCGATCTTTCCTGTGGAACTTCCCGAAACTGCTTGTGAACCCATTGCCCTCAGCCTCCTACAGCTTTAGCTTTGAGCCGCCTAAGGATAAGAAAAGGCTTCCGCGATGTCAAGGCCATTTTTCCCCAATCTAGTCATGCTCTAAATCAGAAATGGCCACCATCGGACGCCCCGAAAACACCTTGATGGCGAGCTTGTCATTGACGGTTGAACATACCTGCTCACAGATTCCGCATCCAACACATTTGCTTTGGTCTACAACGGGATACGGGTCGCTAAAATCGGCGACCATGAGCGCCTCGACCGGACACTTGGCGATACAGAACTGACACCCTTGGTCAGCCGTACAGTCTCGGCGGTTGACATTGGCCAATCCCATGCGGACGTCGGCTCGACTCCCCACAGGTACCAATGCTTCTGTCTCGCAGGCCGCGATGCACGGCAAGTCGTCACAGAGAAAGCACGGCGACTCATTGGCAAAGAGAATCGGATACCCGTTGGCCGGATCTTTCTTGATACTCCCATACGGGCATGCCGGGATACAGTCGCCACATTTCGTGCACCGCTCGACGAATAATTCTTCTTCAACGGCTCCCGGCGGGCGAAGCCAGTCGGTTCTATGCTTAACCTCCGCTTCCGGCTGCGCCGGAGCGGCCGTCTCTTTCTGTTGCTCGTAATATTCATGGACCGCCTTGCCCATCGACCAGACGGACTGCTTGAAGAACTGGCGGCGGCCTTTGTCGATGTCGTCCGCCATGACCCTCGTCAGTCTCCCATCACACCCGCAGCTCGAAGTTTGTAGACTTCGATGCACCGGTCGCAGCCGCCGTATTCCGGATCCCACCCCGGATGGTTTTCACGGATATAGTCGAGGACCCCGGGTTCCACTTCCTCATTCAGATTCTCCACCCAGTGATAGGTCGGAAATCCGCACAGCGGACACGGGAATCCCGGCAATAGCATCACCTTCTTCCGCTCGGGAATTTCAGCACCGTCAATTTCAATCGCCCGGTCGAGGATTTTAAGAGTATCCGTCGCCATGTCGATCAATTCCGGGTGCGTGAATTGCTCCGTGGTCCAGAGACCTTCGAACACCGAGACCAATTGTTTTCCGGGAATCTTCCGGTACCACGTGGAGAACTCATGAAACCGCTGCTCTTTCCCGAACACCGGCTCCTTGCCCAGACGGGTCAGGCGGCTGTCAATACTGAGACACCACAGCACCCGATACCGGCTCAGGATCAAACTCTCCTCGCCCGGGCTGTTGCCCACCTTAATGTCCGGGTCGTACAGAAACGCCGGATCCAACATATCCTTGATGTGGAACAATTCGTGGCGGCAGAACCTCGGCAGCGCGGGGTCATAGAACCGGCGCGGCACCAATTTGATGCCGACGCCCTTCAGGCCCTTGGCCTCGAATGTTTTGGCCAAGTCCTCTTCGACCGTGCCCCACTTCCTCATCAGGTCGACAGATTCCTGATCCTCCTTGAGCACACCGCGAACCAATGTGATGCCGATACGATTCCGCAACTCCGGAAACTCATCGAACGTCTCGCGAATGATCTCCGAAAATCCCCAATGGCCAAAGAGATATTGATACAGCTTTTGGAATTCGGGTTCCCGATCGTCCAGGGGAAAGTTCTCGTAAATCGGGTCGGCGAGTTCATGGAATTCCTTATAGAAGGTGGGGTCGCCTTCCCGTTCGGTCTTTTCGATGAAGGCGTCGATCACTTCCTGGATCAACGCCGGCTGAAACCGCAATTCCATGGAGCCTCCTTGACTTCCCTTTTTTACGTTCGCTATGATCTACGCACCTCACATTATAGGTACCGGTCGCTCACCATTGCAAGCCAGCGAAACCGCCAAAGGAAGGCATGATGGCCGATAATCAGGCAGGATCTTCGGTGCCGACGATGCCGCAGGGAATGCCTCCCGCCGCCCAGGGAGTTGATTGCGCCGCCTTATGGAAGGCCGGCGCCAAGGAAGTTCGCGTGTTTCGAGGACACCATGATCCCGTCTGGACGGTCGCGTACCATCCGGAAGGCACATTGGTCGCCAGCGGAAGCGTGGATCACACGATCCGCATTTGGGAGCTCGAAACGGGGCGCATGCTGAAGATTTTGCGGGGCCATTCGGACACGGTGCGTTGCCTCGCCTTCTCACCGGACGGTCAGATCCTTGCGAGCGGCTCGACCGACCGAACGATTCGCATCTGGAATCCCAAGACGGGTGAATTTATCCGCATGCTGTTCGGCCGGTATGATCATGCCATCCATTCCCTGTCGTTTTCGCCGGATGGACTGATGCTGGCGCGTGGCAACGAAAACAAAGACATCAAAATCTGGGAGGTCCACACGGCGACGGAACTCCTGTCTCTCCTGCCTCGCGATGTGTACGACCTGCATTGGAATATCGTCACGTCGTTCTCTCCTGATGGTCGCCTGCTTGCGACCGGAAACGATATCGGAGGCATCACGCTCTTTGAAGTGCTGCCGAGCGGTCAAGAGATCTGCACGTTGGAGGGCCATAAGTCGGATCCCTTCGACGGCACCATCGAACGCCGGGGTCAGTGGGTGGAGGAGCAGGTCGGCTGGGAGCTCGCCTTCGACAACTGGATCGGCGGCTTGGCGTTTTCCCCGGATGGCAATGTGCTGGTCAGCGGCAGCCGGGATAAGACGATGAAGTACTGGGAGATCCCGAGCGGTCGGCTGATGCGAACGGTGAAGGCCCACTCCGGCTGGGTCCGCGCTGTCGCCTACTCACCCGACGGCCGCGTCGTGGCAACGTGCTCAGATGACAACACCATAAAGTTATGGGATGCTGCGACGGGACGGCTTCTGCGGACACTTAAGGCCCACAAGGATCCCGTCCGCGCCATTGCCTTCTCCCCGGACGGAAAACGCCTCATCAGCGGCAGCGTGGACCGGACCGTGAAGCTGTGGGAGGGCGGCGAGGTCAGCGCCCAGGCCGTCCGCTAATCCGCGGAAATGCCATAGCGCTTGCATTTCTCCCAGAGCGCTTTTCGCGATACCCCGAGGAGACGGGCCGCTTCGGTCTTATTGTCTTGCGTGCGCTCCAAGACCCTGACGATATACTGCCGTTCGAACTGCTCGCGGGCGACAGCGAGTCCTTCTAAGTCCGCCTTCGGGCCGGCGAGATAGGCCTCTTCGCTGCAAAAACCGCACGTCGGCTGTGGCGGCCCGCCCAGATATGGACAGGCAGCAAATCCGCACAGATCCCAGGGTTCGATGTCGACGCCTCCATGGGTGGCGAGCGTGACGGCGCGCTCGACCGTATTTTCAAGTTCGCGAACATTGCCAGGGTATGAATAGTGTAGCAGCAACTGTTTTGACTGCTCAGAGAGCGCGCCAGGGCGCTTGGACATCCGAGCGGCGAACTTTTCCAGAAAGTGATTGGCCAGCAGCAGCACATCTTCCTTGCGTTCGCGGAGCGGCGGCAGGTATACGGGCACCACGCTTAAGCGATAGAAGAGATCCTCACGGAACCGTCCCGCCTGCACCTCCTTTTTCAAGTCCCGCTGCGTTGCACATACGAGACGCACATCCACTTCGATTGTGGTGTTGCCGCCCACGCGCTCGAACTGCCGCTCCTGCAAGACGCGCAGGAGCTTGACTTGCACCATTGGAGAAATCTCTCCAATCTCATCCAAAAAGAGCGTGCCCTGGTGTGCCAGCTCGAACCGACCCTTCCGTTGCCGCAACGCGCCCGTGAACGCGCCTTTTTCATGCCCGAAGAGCTCGGTTTCCAAGAGCGCCTCAGGAAGGGCCGCGCAGCTCACCTTGATGAAGGCCCCGTCCTGCCGCGCGCTGTTGTGATGGATCGCGTTGGCCACGAGCTCCTTGCCGGTCCCGCTCTCCCCGACAATGAGAATCGTGGAATCCGTCGGGGCCACCAGCTTGATTTTTTCAAGGACCTCGCGCATCTTGTCGTTTTTCCCGAGCATCCCCTTGAAGCTGAACCGTCCTTCCAGTTCTTCTCGCAACGAGCGATTTTCGTCTTCGAGTTCGAGCATTTTCACCAAGCGCTTGACGATGAGCAGCAATTCATCCATCGAAAACGGCTTGGTGATATAGTCATACGCGCCGATCTTCATTGCTTCCACCGCGGTCTCCACGGAGCCATGAGCGGTGATGACGACCACGCCAATGCGCGACGACACCTCTTTGCACGTCTGAAGAATATGGAGGCCATCGAACCCCGGCAGGCGGAGGTCGGTGATGACAATGTCGAGGGGTTCCTTTTTGATCAGGTCCACGCCTTCAGGGCCCGTACCGGCCACTTTCACTTGGCACCCCTCGGCCTTCAGGGCATCGGAGATGGAGATCCGCATCAGCGGCTCATCGTCAATGATCAGGACACGGGGCTGAAGCAGGGGACTCATACGTCCTTTCCTACCGGCATACGGACGTGAAGCGCGGGCAGGCGGACCGTGAAGACCGTTCCCTTCCCGACATGGCTGTGCACCTGGATTTCACCTCCATGACGTTGCACAATGCCCAGACTGACGGAAAGTCCCAATCCCGTGCCCTCCCCCTGGCCTTTGGTGGTGAAGAAGGGATCAAAGATTTTCGGCAGCACCTCCGCCGGGATTCCGCAGCCCGTGTCCTCTACGTCAATCATACACCAGGCGTCTTCCTTTCTGGATCGAACCGTCACCGTCCCTCCTCCTCGAATGGACTGGACAGCATTCAGAACCAGATTCATCAGCACCTGTTCGATCATATGCCGGTCGGCCATGAGCAGGGGAAGATCCGAGGCCAATTCTCGATTGAGACGGACGCTTGCATCAAATGCATGGTTCGTCAATGTCAAGACTCGCTCGATCAACCCGTTCACTTCAGTTGGCAATAATTCCGGGTCGTGTTGCTGCGAGAAATCGAGCAATTGACGGACAATCTTTTGCACCCGCCGCAAACCGTCTTCCATAGACACCAGGTATTCGCCCTGTCGGTCCGGAGAAAGGCCGCCTTTGCGAATGTTATACAGGCAGTTCAGAATGCCGCCGAGGGGATTATTGATCTCATGCGCGACGCCTGCCGACAATTGCCCCACCGACGCGAGCTTCTCGGCATTCAGCACCTGTTGTTCCAGCCGTTTCTTCTCGGTCATATCGCGCGCGATCCCCAGCACTCCCACAATCGTGCCCTCATTATCGCGCAGCGGAGACACGCTGACCATGGCGGTCCTTGCCTCGCCGGCGCGGGTCAACAGCTCCACCTCATAGACCTGCTTGGTCCCGATATCCAGCGTTGACCGAAGCCGCTTGCCGCGATGTCTCCGCGACATCAAAGAAAGATAGGGACGGCCCAGCAGGTCCTCTTTCCGATATCCCCAGATTTCGATTTTTGTGTTCACATACGTAAAGCGCTGTTCGAGATCCAAGGTGTAAATGACATCGTTCGCGTTTTCCAACAGATTCTCGAGATAGGTCTTCGTTTCCGCGATCTCGCGCGTGCGCTCGAGCACTTTGACTTCAAGGGATTCGCTGTACTCGTACAGCTGCCGTTCCAACCGTTTGCGCTCGGTGATATCCCGCAACTGCACCATAATGTACGTCACGGATCCTGTCTGAATGCCCGTCAAATCGAGCTCCATCGGTACCGCACGTCCGGACCGATCCAGCACCTTCACCTCCACCGTCGGTGTTTTGCGCGCCTCGCCGAGGATCTCATGGATCAGGGCGGCAACTGACGGCTGGTCCTTGGGAATGAGCAGATCGAGGAATCGCCGTCCAACGAGCTCTTCCTCCGGATATTTCAACACGGCCTCCTGCCGGCGATTGACCGCGATGATGCCTCCGCCGGGGTTGACCATGAGTACCGAATCCGCCGCTTCGTCGAAGAGAATCTTGTACCGTTCCTGCGATTCCATCAGGTCCTTCGTCCGGCGGGCGACCTCTTGTTCTAGATTCTCCGTGTGCTGGCGGACCTGCGCCTCCAAAGCCTTCCTGGCGGTCGTATCACGGACGAACGCCCGCGTAAATGAGCCACCTGCCGGATCGAACAAGACTGTGGCGTGGATCTCGACGTCCAATCGTTTGCCGTCCTTCGTCAGGAACGCCGTCTCCAGGGAGCCGCGGCCCTCTTTGGCAAGCCGGCTCACATATTCCAGCACGGCCTGGCGGCACTCCGCAGGCGCGATGTCCCACAGACATTTTCCGAACATCTCATCCTGCGTGTATCCAAGCTTATCGATTGCGGTGGTATTGACGTGCACAAACCGACCGTCCTGATCCAACTTGTGGATCATCTCCGGCGAGTTTTCAATGAGATCCCGGTAATGCTCCTCCAACCGGCGGATCTCTCCCATTTGTCGCTCTAATTCACGGAATGACCGATTGAGGCTGGAGGCCATCTGATTGAACGCGTCCGCCAGCTTTTCAATCTCGTCGCCTGTGGCAATGTCAAGGCGCTGATCCAGATCGCCGCGTTCGATCAGCGCAGCACGTTCTTGGAGCACCTGAATGGGCCGCACGATGCGCCGGGCCAGAAAACGGCCGGCGAGGAGCATGAGGAAGAAAACGCCGACTGCCGCCGCGGACACCCGTTTGAGGAGCTGGAGCAGCGGGGCATACGTTTCGGCCGGATCCTGACGGACGAACGTGATCCACTCAATGCCGACCCCGCCGAAACTCTCCGGAGCAAGCGGGATGGGAAATTGGACCGGCGCATACCCCACGATCCCATTTCTTCCGCCATGCGAATCGTCTTCGGCGACCACCCACCCCGCTTTGGGCTGCCTGATCTGTTCCATCAACTGCGCGTTGATCGTATGGCGGTCCGGCGAGAGAACCGGGCAGATCAACGGCCGCCCGGCGGTATTCAGCAGCATCGCATGGCCATGCTCGCCAAGGCGGACCTGCTGGATCGCGTTGAACAGTTCGTCCCGCTTTAACCGAACGTTGACAGCGCCGACCGCCGTTTTCTGCTCGTCATCGAGGACCGGTACCGCGATGTCGAGGACATGGAATCCAAGCGCCTCATCGTAAACCAGATCGCTGACGTAGATCTGTCCCTTCCCCTCATTGTAGGCCACCTGCCACCACAGCGCCTGGCTCTGATCGTACTCGGCATGGGGCGTGGACGTCACCACGAGCGCGCCTTGGCTGTCGGCCACCAAAATCGACACATAGCCTTTTCGGATCCGGTTCCATTCGATCACATAATCCGTCGCCATCTTGTTGATGAACTCAGGGAAACGGCCCTTGGCTGTGCCTTTCTTCCAGCGGCCTTCCCATTCCCGGACCATCCGCCGGATGACCTGGGGGTTCCGTCCCGCGTAGCTTCGGTTCGATTCAATGACCGTCCCACGGAGGATGGGAATCGTCGCGAGCTGACGGGATTCGCTGATGCCTTGCATCACTTGCATCTCGATTTTATCGGCGGCCTCGATGGCGATTTGGCGAAAGTCCCGCCCGATCGTGTCCCGAATGGCCCGTCGTTCTTCCACATAGGCAATGACCAGAGAGAAGCTGAGAGGCAAAAGACCGATCAACACCATGGCGGTGATGATGCGGCGCTGGAGCGTATGATGGCGGCGAAAAAGGCCCGTGAGCACCGATTCTCCTATGCTCTTTGCGTGATGGATTCTCTTTAGGCTAGCACAGAATGTCGGTCAAGCGAAGAGGAGGCTACTCCCCCACCCGCACCAGCAGCCCTTTCTCCTTGCAGACAGCAAACATGCGGTGGAACCAGAAGATCAGCGCCGCCAGGTACAACGCATTCAACCCCATGGACCACAGCAAGTCCTGAACGGGAAACCCCCCGGTCGTAATGACCCGCCGCATCCCCTCAAACACATGCGCCGCGGGGTTCATCCAGGCGATCGCCCGAAGCCATTCCGGCAGGACACTCATCGGGTAGAACACGCACGAGATCGGTTGAAAGAGGAAGACCAACCCCCAGGCCAACACTTCCACCTCCTGTCCGTACCGCATGATCAAGCCTGTGGTCAGCACACCAATGCACCACCCCGTCACGATGAGGTTGACGATAAACGGCACCAGCGACAGCCCCAACAGAAAAACATTAAACGAGTAAAAGAACAGCGCCACGAGCACGGTGACGAACGACACCGTCACGACCTTGGCAATACTGAGCAGCATCGTGGCTGCCAGAAACTCGCTGGGTTTCAGCGGACTGGCAAACAAGTTCATCAGGTTTCTGGACCATACCTCTTCCAAAAACGAGATCGTAATCCCCTGCTGCGCTCGAAACAGCACGTCCCATAAAATAAGGGCTCCAAGAAAGAAGGTGACGAAACTCGGCATCGTCCCCTTGAAGCGTTCAAGGTAGAGCGTGATGAATCCCCAGATGACGAGGTCGACGAACGGCCAATAGATGATTTCCATCACGCGGGGAAAACTGCGCTTGTAGAGATAGAGGTGGCGGCTTAGGAGGGCCGCGATGCGGTGGAATTTCATCGCTCGTGAACCGGAGCTTCCGGTTCGCGGGCGAACTTGAGAAAAACCTCTTCAAGATCGGTCTCCCCGCACTCAGCCTTGATGGCGTCGGCCGTTCCTTCCGCAATGATCCGGCCTCGCTGGAGAAAAATGATCCGGTCGGACATTTCCTCCATCTCTCGCATATTGTGAGAGGTGTACAGGACGGTCATCCTTGTCGTCCGTCTGATTTCCTGGATCATCGCGCGCGTCTTCGCGGCGATATCGGGGTCCAGGCTCGCCGTCGGTTCGTCGAGGAACAGGACCTTGGGCTCGCTGAGAAACGCTTTGGCCAGGGAGAGCCGGGTCATCTGCCCCGAAGATAGCCGGCGCGTGAGCTTGGATCGAAATTCCTGCATCTCCAGGCGCGTGACGATGTCGTCGATGCGCTCGCTCACTCGATCCAATCCATACAGTCCGGCCGCCACGCGCAGATTCTCCTCAACGGTCAGAGCCTGCGGCAAGGAGACGTACGTGGAAGAGAAATTCACCTGGTTGAGGATCGTTTCCCGATGTTGGTCGAACGGCAGGCCGAAGACGCGAATGGCCCCGCTCGTGGGGGTGATCACGCCGAGCAACATGTGGATCGTCGTCGTCTTCCCGGCTCCATTGGGGCCAAGAAGACCGAGGATCTCGCCTTCCCGGATCTCGAACGAGATCCCGTCCACCGCGGTGAACGTGCCGAAGCACTTCGTCAGATTTTGGACTTGGACAACGGCCTCTGCCATGAACCCTCGAGAAGTGTGTGGATAGGTCGAGCTCGGATCCTACTTCTATTAATTAATATTAAAACAGGAAATCGGAGAGGTTTTCACTGAGATGGCAGGTGAGACACTTGCGGCTCAGCACCTTTCCTTCATATTCGGTCTTTCCGTCGTGGCATCGAAAACAATCCATCGTCCGATGCGCCTTCACCATAGAGGCCTCCAGCACGGCCTTCTCCGCCGCCGGGAGCTGATCCAACTTGATGTGGCCCCGGGGAATGACGTTCGGATACCCTTTGTACGGTTTGCCGTGCACGACAGAGGCGTGGCAGGTCGTGCATCCCTCTCCTTGCCCACGCTTTTTAAACGCCTCCATGTGCTTGCGATGTTCCATGATCAGTCCCGCCTTTTTGAGCGGCCCGGGAAGATCCCGGGTCGCGACTTCAGAGATCCGCAGCATATTGCGATGGCACGCCAGACAGACTTCCGAATAGACCTTGGCATGGAGGTCATCGGGTTTTTTCGGGATGCCGAGCAGCGTGACCCACACGTCGTGGGTGCCCTTGATGACTTTGTCCTGGACGAAGCCCTCAAACGTCGGCCGGACATGACACGCCACACAGGTCACGTCCTTGTGCGTCGAAGTGAACCAGGAATCATAAGAAGGCTTGATGGTATGGCAGGACGCGCAGAATGTCGGGGCGTTCGTCAATGGAATCGCAATCGCAGCAGCCACCACCCCCAAGACCGCCAGCATGATGAGAACGACGGCGATCTTCGGAATGGTGAATTGCATTAGACTCGAGGGCCGCTCCGATGGGGGAACTGTCGGCAGATCAAGGCCGCGATACCCGCGACATCATCAGGATCGAGCACGGGCACGCCCTTTGGTGCTCCGGCGAGCGGCTTGTTCGAGACGATTGCGAGAAGCCCCTCCGCCGACACGTCCACTTCGCCGACATGGTCGCGGACCACGACGATCTTCGGATATCCTTCGCTCTTCCATCCTTCCGCAAGGATCAGATCCGCGCTGTCCCGCACATACCGCTCGCGCAATGCCTCGACGCCGACTTCCTCCTCCACATCGGTGAACATCGCCAGGCTGCCTTTGGATGTCACGATCACCATACCGGCGCCGGCCCGCTTATGACGCCACGAGTCCTTGCCTTCGGTGTCCAGATTGAATCCGTGTCCGGCATGCTTGATCGTCGCCAGGCGGTAGCCTTCTTTGACGAGTTCAGGGATCACGCGCTCGATCAGCGTCGTCTTGCCGCTGTTCGAGCGGCCGACAAAACACAGGATGGGAGGCATCGCTGGACTCGAAGCCATGCTAGAAGCCGCCTCCGAGCACCTGGACATTCACCACGTCACCCGGCTTGAGCTTCTCGACTTCCACGGGGATGTCGATCAGGCCGTTGGCCTTGACCATGGAGGTCAAAATGCCGGAACCCTGACTCCCAGTCGTCCGTACCATCAGCATGCCGCGCTCCATCCAGAGGACGCCCCGTAGGAAGTGCCGCCGGTCGGGCCGCTTCGAAAACCGCTCCTGAAAGAGCGCCTGCACCACCGGTCTCGCGAGCACTTTATGGCCGCACATCTTCAGCATCGCGGGCCGAACGAGCTGTTCAAAGGTGATCATCGAAGACACGGGGTTGCCGGGCAGCCCGAAAGCCAACGTCTCTCCGATTTTTCCGAAGGCCACCGGTTGACCGGGACGGATCGCAAGCTTCCAAAAGTTCATATCCCCGCCAAGTTCCTTGAAGACCGGCTTTGTAAAATCATAATCTCCCATCGACACGCCGCCGGAGAGCACCAGAATGTCTGCATTCAGCCCCTGCCTAATCTTGGCCTTCAATGCCTCGGGACTGTCTTTGGCGATACCCAGAAGAATCGGGAGGCCGCCGGCCTCCTGCACGGCTGCGGCAATCCCATAGCTGTTGGAGTTCACAATCTTTTCATCCGTCAGGCGCTCGTCCAGATCCACGAGTTCGTCCCCGGTGGAAAGAATAGCGACTCGCGGCCGCTGATAGACGAACACGAATGGCTTCGCAAGGATCGCCAGCATGCCGGCCTCCGCCGGTCGAATCGCCTTTCCCTGGGGAATGATGCAATCGCCCTTTCGGACGTCTTCGCCTTGCGGCCGAATGTTCGCACCCT
>VBOG01000038.1 GCA_005877815.1 Nitrospirota bacterium | reverse complement strand
GGCATACTATCACTGCCTACATTTGTAGTCAACACATCGGGATTCCCCTATGCCGCTCCTCACGAAACGTCTGGTCGATGCGACGCCCTTTCCACCCGACGGGCAGCGGTGTGTGCGCGATGACGAGCTCCCGGGGTTTGCGCTCCGCGTCACGAAACGGCGGAAAAGTTTTGTCCTTGAAAAACGGATTCGGGGGCGCATGCGGCGCCTCACGATCGGCCCGTACGGCCCGCTCACGGTCGAGGAGGCCCGACAACTCGCCACCGTCAAGATCGGCGCGATTGCCAAGGGAGAGGATCCCGCCCAGCTCCGTCAGGATCAGATTCATGAGGTGACGTTCGGCGATCTCGCCGAGGTGTATCTCACACGCCACGCGTTTCGAAAACGCTCCGGGAAAGATGATGCGAGTCTCCTGCGCGGCCATCTCGCGGGGTTACGCACGCGGAAACTCACGGACATCCATCGGACGGATCTCGTGCAGTTGCATGCGCGCCTGGGCGCGCGCCGGCCATACCGCGCCAATCGCATCGTCGCGCTCGTGCGCACGATGTTTAATTTGGCCCGCGACTGGGGGCTCTTTACCGGCGAGAATCCCGCGACCCGCATTCAGTTTTTTAAAGAGCGCGCCCGGGACCGCTTTGTCCAACCTGAGGAAATGCCGAGGCTGTTAAAGGCGATCCACGCCGAGCCGAATCCGTATGTGCGCGCGGCGCTGCTCACGGCCCTCTTAACGGGGGCGCGACGCGAGGAAGTCCTCACGATGACATGGCCGGACGTGAGTCTTGCGCGCGGGGAATGGCGGATCCCCCAGACGAAAGCCGATCGTCCACATCTCTTACCGCTGCCGGCTCCGCTGGTAACCGTGCTCGAGGCTCTGCCCCGTGTGGACGGCAATCGGTACGTCTTTGTCGGACGCGATGACACCGGACATTTGGTGGATCTCAAACGCGCGTGGGATCGCATTCGGGACGAGGCCGGGATCCCCGATGTGCGGATTCACGATCTCCGGCGGACCGTCGGATCGTGGCTCGCCGGGAGCGGCGAAAGTCTGCCCTTGATTGCGAAAGTCTTGAACCATAGCAGCGTCAGCACCACCGCCATCTATGCCCGGTTGAATCTCGAACCCGTCCGCCACGCCCTCGAGCGCCACGCGAGTAAACTGCTGTCGGCAGGGAAATCCGGCCCGGTGGCCTATCTGACCGCACGAAGTTCAGAGGAAGACGATGCGGCCATGCCGCGTGAATCGAATCCGCCATCGCGGAGCGCTTGACCTCTCTTATGCCATGTTCGGCAATAGCGGGCGCCTCCCCACCCGTTTCCCCGTGGCGATCTGTCGCCAATACCCCCGCGATGGTCGTGGCACTTTCAGAGTCTTACAAACCTTCGCCAAGCCGACATCCGAAAGATTGTACTTCGTGGCCAGGGTCCGCATGGGCTCTGCCCACACGTCGTCGTACAGCTTCTGCCGATCGTAGCGACGCATCAGTGCAGCCAAGATAGACGCCTTCCGCGTTGATTCAACTTCTTTGATCTCTGTTTTGCTTCGGAGATCGAGCCCGAGCCTGAGTAATGGCTTGGCCCATACGGCTACATGCTCCTTCATGCGCGGATTCAAGAGAGCGTGAATGGTGTCAGTGGAACAGCACTTGTGGCGAATCACGAGCATGAGAAATTCCAGCGTAACCTCTGGGTCCGTCTCCAACAACGCCCGCCGCATGGTGTTCATCTCGGTATTGTCATCGGGGCGCCACAGAGCGCCGTGCTGAGTTAATGCACGAATGCACTCGAGTGTCACGGACGCCACGTACGTCGGCGTCAAACGCTTTAATCCTGTCAGCATTGCCTCCATGTCCGCGAGTCGCAAAGCTTTGAAGCAGTGGTCCACTGCCGCGGAACCGCCATTCGCTTTATCGTTGGGATTCGCCCCGAGCTCCAGAAGGTATCGCATATTGTCCTTGCTGCTTCGCTGAGCGGCACAATTCAACAGTGTCGAAAGATGATCCTGACACGGATCTGGCTTGAGCCGCTTGAGGACTTCGAGCTTCTCTTGGGAAGAGGCCTCTTCAAGTGCTGAGGCATAACAGTCTCGATCGTCGTCATAATTGAGATTCCACCCGCGGCTCCTTGGATTACCTCCTGCCCACATCAGAAGACTGACCCATTTCAAATCTCCCTTATGAGCGAAGTAACGTAGCGCTCGGTCCAATTGCTCCTGCAATTGGTCGGCCATGTCGGGATGCGCGTGCTTGTAATCAACAAATGGTCTCAGGGCGGTTCGAATCCGTTCACTAAAGGCAACCGCAAACGGATCGTCCGAAAGTACGTCCGCGCCGTTGTCCAGAAACAACCGAATCTCTTAGGATCCCAGCAACGCAATACATCGAGCAGCGGGATTGATGTGAGGTCGGCTCCGTAGCGCAGCAGCAATTCCACGAGTTCCCTTTGGCGCTGCGCTACGGCTTGGGCGAGGGCTGCATTCCTGATGGTTTGGTCAGACTCGTGGCGAACAATGAGTTCTATGAGACTATGGAATTCTGTGGTGGCCGCAACGGACAGAATTGATTTTTTGGCTTCAGGCGGTGTTCTCAGCGATTTCCCAGAGGCAATCCATTTTTCGAGATCGTAGAGCTTACCGGCTTGGCAACAGCTTAATGAGGCTTTTAGATTCTTCGATAGTTAAGATGTCGTTATTCGCGTGGACAGACCGCAATTACCCAAGAGTGCGAGTATGACGGCGCGAGTCACGCTCAGAAAGTTTGTACCGGTATATCAGCCAATCGCTCCTTCGAGTGGTTGTGACTTTCGCTTGCGAAGCCATTGTGCAATGGCAAAAGCCGCTATTCCTAAACAGAGGAGCACGACTGTCGAGGGTTCAGGTACTGGTTGGGTCACTGGGACTGTCGTGAATTGGGTGACAAGGCCAACGGTGTCTGAGCCAAACGCGGTCGGATTGTTTACATCGTTCAGTTGGGCGTTCGTATAAACGCGAGAGACAGAATCACCAAAAACACCGTCAATTTGCATGAAAAATAATTGACTTGCACCGCTAAAGTTTCTGACATCAAGCAGTAAGTTCCCTTTGCTCGGGTCATAGAGGAACGGGGTTGTGAAGGGCACGATGATACTGAAGTTCGTTGGGCTTCCCGTCGCGGTACTGGATATGGTGAGAGGTCCGTGCAAAACGGTTGTGTCATCAGAGCCTATATTGTTCGCAAAGGTAAGGCTTAAGTTATCTGGCGTCTTGAGCGTAGTAGAAAGATCAACCTGAATGTCCGAGAAGGTCGCCGTAAACGGTCCTGCTGAAAAAAAGACTGAGGGGCGGAAGGCAATTTGCGTGATGTACTCAGGTCCTGTCAACGATGCAAATTGGTCGGAACTATATACCTGCTGGCTGCGCTGGCTGTTAGTATCACCAAAAAGGAAGGCATTCGCACCACCGGTATCGACATTGGTATCAACGTTCGGAACGACAATGGTGATAGCGTTCGCTATGTTTGTACTCAGAATGAGAAACATAATCGAACAGAAAGCAATTGAACGGTATGCTCTTGGGGTGAACATATAAGTCAAGTTCCTCCTATATGGAAATTGTAGGAGCGCAAGGAAAATGCCTGAGAGTAAAACCTTGAAAACTTTGAGCAGCAACAATTGTATTCACTGATGCTGTAAACCATTCCGGCGGTAAATCGGTCGGAGCGGTGGCAATGAGAGCAACAGATTCTAGATGATGAACCGGCTGATCCAAAAAGGATGGGCGTTGATGTTCGGGATGACGCTCCGGCAGTTTGTGCCTATCTACATGAAGGAGTTGGCGGTCAATCAATGTGTGGATGTGGCGCGGATCAGAACGGCATTGAATTGTCATATTCTGCCAATACTCGGTGAGCGGCGCTTAGGATCATTGAAGCGGGAAGATGGGATTGATTACATCGCGCATCGCCGGGATGAAAGGGCGGCGGACGGGACGATAGAACGGAGTGGGCTGTTCTCATGAGGGTGCCCAATTTGGCGGTGCAGAACGAAAATTTAGACAAGAACCGGCCGGCTAGTGTGCCGTCACCGAAAGGGACCAGGCGAGAGGTGACTTGGAGCGTGGAGGACCTACAGGCAATGCGCGGCAACACTCATCTGTCTGTGCCTCCGTTTAAAGCGGCCACCGATGCCAACAGTAATTACACTCCCACATCAGTTGGATCGGCTGCTTGTACTGACCGTGCTGTTTTGCGAACCCAACATCAATGCCCCCGCACTTGGGACACTTGGGTGGCTTAAGACGTTTAGGAGCGTGATACAGCATGAGTTACTGTAGGCAGTCGTAGGTAATTCCGTCAATGATCAAATTTGCACAAATTTGCATAGTTTGCTTTTGCCCGCAAAATATTCTGGCCAATATCTATCTGCCCCGTAGGTCTCGTAGCCGCTGTTATGGCGTGAACCGGCGCAAGGCTAACCCCCGGCCTTTTTTTCTATGTCCCACACAAGATCTGGACCGGGACGTCATTACAAGAACGCCAATCCGTGCGGCATGATCCCGAAGCCGATCTAAATCTAGGCCCCTAACCGTCATCGCCGTACAGTCTCTGGTTCATCTGCCGCCACTTCTCGTATTTCTTCAGAACTCCATATACTGCGATGGATACGGCTTGATTAGATGAAAAATTAATTAATTATTCTCGGTTGTATTTAGACATGGGCCGCACAAAACGAATCCTCACTGCGTCTCCAGAGAAGATCGAGTTATGAGCCCTGCGATAGTTTTGAGAGTGCTATACAAATTATCAGGTACGCGCTAAGGCATAAGCAAGTATGGCGATTTGGGGAGAACAGCATCGTCGTGCGGTACAGTCCTTGACTGAATTTATTGTGTCGTCAATCGAAGCGGCACGTGTCATCGAAACACCGTTCTACTATCTACAATTTGTTTCCGTAGCATTCTGAGAATTCTTAATGCTTTTGCTATCTTCTTTCTCGGCGCTCAGCCGCGGATCCGTGGTTGACCCCCATGGACAACCATCCTCCAACCAACCGACCAGAACCGATCGGAACTGTCCTTCCACGACCGTACGGTGGAGGATCAGTGGATGCCTCCTCCCACCCCAGACACCGAGCAAAATTCCATTCTATGCGCCTCATCCATTGGTAGGATGGAGTGACCGGCTCTCTGTCGTTACAATTCACGCACGATGGACGGATGGCCACGATGAACAGCTGCCAACATGCCCGCTGCACCTGCGAGGTGCCTGCAGGGAAAACCTATTGCAGCGAGGCGTGCACCAAGCTCGAGAAAGCGACAGGCAAGTGCGCCTGCGCGCATCCGGAGTGTAAACGGAGCAGGCGGTCTTCCGCTACGTAAACAGACAGGCGCCACAAGGAGAATGAACCATGGCGAAATGCGAAGTCTGCGGGAACGACTATGATAAATCGTTCGAAATCAAGATCGCCGGGAAGACGCATGTCTTCGACAGCTTTGAGTGCGCCGTCCATGCCCTGGCCCCGACCTGCGCGCATTGCCGATGCAAGATCATCGGCCATGGGATCGAGGCACAAGGGATGCTGTATTGTTGCGCCCATTGTGCGGCCGAAAAAGGCGTGAAGGGCGTCAAGGATCGGGCGTAAGATAGGCGTCAGCCGGGGCACACAGGGGAATCTTGGAAGCGATGAAACTGGCCTCAACCTATTGACCATACACCGGGAGCAAGTCTTATGAAAGACCAATCGACAGAGCAGCCGGTGCTGAACGAGATTCAAACGCTCGTGTCAGAAGAGCATCGGCTGTACGGTAAAGGCACGCTCAGCGATACGGATCGTGAGCGGCTCGCGACGATTAATGTGGAATTGGATCAGTGCTGGGACCTCTTGCGCCAGCGTCGCGCCCTGCGCGAAACCGGGGGTGACCCGAACGCGGCGCAGGTCCGGCCGCCGGACGTCGTCGAGAAATACGAGCAATAGCGATTCGCAGTGCGGAAAGATCCAAACTCTTATCAATGACGCCTGGCTTTGCGCCAAGCAAAGCCTGCGAGCAGCACTGCTCCCAGCAATGCCACCCAATCACGATGGGTCGTTGCTCAAGGGCCGGCGGTCAAATGGACTGTGCGCTCCATGGTCTCCTGGCACAGGTACCCATCGCCTGCTACGACTTTCTGGAGTACAGGCGATAACTGCCGGAGTTTCACTTTCCAGATCATTGTGTTCCATCTCCGGGGTCTTCTTCTCTTACGGTGCTCCAATTTTCATTACATAGACATCTCTGTGACTGGATATTGCGATGGTTTCATACCGCACTGTGCAGCACGCAACGTCGCCGGATGGCTTGTCACCAAGGCTTTGGAGATGATTTAGCGCCAATTGCCAGGCCATTGATGGAGAAGTTGGCACGCAATCGCTTCATCCAAAAATCACAATGCCCTCTTGCAGCATCACGTGCGCCCGATTCAGCCCCGCAGGCCGAAACCATGTCGCGAAATTGGAGTATGCGCTACCCCTGATGTGACATACCCCCGCCGTATAGCTTGTCTTCCAGCACGTCCGGCAGTAGGCTTGTCTGGAGCAATACTTTATCGTCACGGAGGACGGCTATTAACCAAGGAGACGGCCATGAGTATCTTAAAGCGACTGAAAGAGTATTTCGATCTGGAGAAGGTGCAGTATGAGGTCCTGACACATCCAGAGGCAAATACTGCGCCCGAGGTGGCTGAGGCTCTTCACGTGCCAGGTAAGGAGCTTGCGAAGGTGGTGATGCTCAAAATAGGAGAGCGGTTTGTGATGACGGTGCTTCCCGCGAACTGGAAAGTAGATGTCAGCCGGCTCAAAGACATCTTTGGCACGAGCCATATCAGACTCGCTACCGAGGAGGAGTTTAAGGGACTATTCCCGGACTGTGAGATCGGGACAATGCCACCGTTCGGGAATCTCTACAATATGGAGGTCTATGTGGACCAGTCTCTTACGACGGACGAGAAGATCGTATTTCAAGCGGGAACACACTATGAGGCGGTGAAGCTCCGCTACACTGACTTTGCTAAGCTGGTGCATCCCACTGTAGCTGAGTTTCATGTCTCGTCCGCTGAAAGCAAGCTTGCTTCTTGAGGCTAGGGTTAACACGGATTGGGGGTTGCCGCTTCCATAGCGTCGGCAAGGAATTTGTAAGCCCTTTGTACCCCTCTCCTATCCTCTGCTGTTCCGGTGGATGGACCCCCGCAGGCGATGGAAGACACACTGACGCATAAAATCATTCGCGCGCACCTCTGGGGCGGCGCGATGCGCGCGGGCGCAAAAGGGATTTCCCATACCAGCGCAAGTCTCAGGATACGGTCGTGCCTTTTTCTACCCAACCTGCTCATGCGAACCGAGCTTGCTCACATCTAGGTGCATGCCATCGTAGGCGGTAATCACGCGGACGACGTTCCCGAGTGATTCAAGTTTCCTTTCCGACGCGGCAACGTTGTTGAAGAACCGTTCCGAAGTGCGTGATGACGATATGGCGGGTAAAGAGGCTGAAAGAACTTGATCAGCTCCGGGATGCCACCGTGAACGAAGGGTTGACCGCGCACGTCATGCCGAATCAGGCCTTTGGATCGGATGAAACTGTCCTCCGTGATGACGAGATCGAGATTGTGAAGGAGCCGGTGATATCGGGGGTGGACGCTGTCCGCCCTGTTCGACCAGATGCACCACCGATCTGGTTGGCCGTTGTGGGACTATCCTAGACGACTGAGAATCCCCACCAGCACTGCCTTTCGCTCCTTGAGATCTTCGCGAAACTCCTGTTTTTCGGTATCAGCAATCTCAGATCCAAGATCCGAAACAGTACCCTGGAGTGCCCATACCAGTACCTCTTGCTCCTTTGGTTGTAAGACCAGTTGCATGATGCTCCTCCGTTTAGCACGCGACGCCCACGGCGGTGTCAGGGTTAGGTTTTCGGTCCTGCCACTAGCATTTCTCATTTCACATGGGACGGCGGTCCGAGCGCTGCCGCATTTGCGCACACCGAAAGCTTCACTTTGTCTTTGCAATCCTGAGCTTGCACCTGCGTGGCTTCTCTGACTCTTAATGCGCGAGGCTACGCCAGAAAATTGGGACTGGTCAAGAAGCATTCCGGTT